>JAZUHS010000063.1:0-25497 GCA_045641845.1 Bulleidia sp.
CATTTGCACCTTATCATCAAGTGAAAGTGCAATTTTTGCACTTTGTTTTCAGTTGAAAGTGCAATCCTTCTGTAAACTGTCAGCTCACCTTTCAAGCAACGTCGCCAACACTATAAAAGGTGATCGGATCACACATACATAATACTTGCTTTCCATAATCACCTTTTTTAACTTCACTGAACTTCTGTTTCAGTGATTATCTGATTACCTTACCGCCCTTGATGACGTGTGCAGGTACACTGTACATCACAGTGATATCTTCGTCAGGGTTACCGTCAATGACTACAAAGTCTGCAGCCTTGCCTTCCTTGACAGAACCGATTTCATTGTCCTTGTATACAATCTTTGCGGAATTGATTGTTGCCTGCTTGAGGATATCTTCATTGCTCATGTCGAGATATTCCTTTCTCAGACGGAATTCACGCATGGGATCCGTAATGAACTTATCGTAAGAGACATCTGTACCCCAGCCAATCAGAATGTTCTTATGGTTTTCATATGCATTCTTCAGACAGCCTCTGATACGATCCCACAGCATATGCATTCTCTTGCCGTTATATGTCTCCGGTTCTTCGAGAATTTCATCAATCGCATACATTGTATATACCAGAGCTGTATCCAGCTTGTTCTCATCGATATAATTCAGAATCTCTTCTGTAATCATAGATGCATGTTCAATGGAATGAACACCTGCTCTGACACACTGATCAATCGCTGTAACACCATGTGCATGTGCTGCTACATAGGAAGAGTTTCTCTTTGCAATCAGTACAGCCTGTTCGATTTCTTCCGGTTCCAGAATGGTATAGCCGGGTTCATTGGAAGGCATTAACAGAGAGCCGGAGCTGTACAGCTTGACGAAGTCTGCACCCTTGGCAAATGCCTTTCTGCTTTCATCACGGAAACCATCTGCACCGCATGTGAATACATCGATGGTATCCAGAGTTGTCCAGTTGGAGGAGATGATCGGACCGGAAGTCATAATACGGGGACCGTCTGCCTTACCGGCATTGATGAAATCTCTGACATACTTTGCCGGCCAGGAGTGGATATCACCGCAGTCACGAATTGTTGTATAGCCATCCTTTAACATCTCCTGTGCATATCTCAGGCAGTTGAGTGCCATTGTCGGTGCAGGCTGTCCCTTGCCGTTCATCAGAGAACTCATATTCTCATAGAATAAGTGCATATGCAGATCAATCAGACCAGGCATCAGTGTCTTGCCTTCAAGATCCATGACTTCTGCTTCGACACCGAAATCAGTGCCGACGGGTGCGATCTTTTCGATCTTTCCATCATTTACCAGAACATCGCCTGCATTCAGGTCAGTGCCCTCTGTCAGGTATGGAATAAACCTGCAGTTCTTCAGAATTAACATACAATCCTCCTTCTGATTTATCTTTCCTCAAAAAGCAGTGAACACCATCATGCATTCATCGCAATAATAGCCTTCTGCCTTCAGTTTCAGTTCTACGGTATCTCTCTTGATCAGCTTTCCTTCGGATTCCTCAGGAATAAAGAGAACCTGCGTCAGCGACTGTGTCAGACTGCCCGCATTCTGTGCTTTAATGATACCTTTTCTCATTTCTTTTCCGCACTTGGGACACTTCATAGATATTACTCTTTCTATTTTTCTTATGCGTTCTCAAGAATATCCGCAATCCGCTTTGAGGCATAGCCATCGCCATACGGATTGGCTGCTGTACTCATACGTTCATACGCTTTGGGATCATCCAGAAGAATTCTGAAATTCTCATAGATTGTTTTCTCATCCGTACCGACAAGCTTCAAGGTACCGGCTTTGATTCCTTCCGGCCGTTCCGTTGTATCACGCATCACCAATACAGGTTTGCCCAAAGAAGGAGCTTCTTCCTGAATACCGCCGGAATCAGTAAGAATCATATAGCTTCTGTTCAGGAAGTTATGGAAATCAATCACTTCCAATGGCTCAATGATATGCATGCGATCCAGATCGCCAAGAATTTCATCTGCCACTTCCCTGACTGCAGGATTCATATGAATGGGATAGATTGCCTTGATATCCGGTGATTCTTCCAGGACGCGACGAATTGCCCGGAACATATGACGCATCGGTTCTCCGAGATTCTCACGTCGATGTGCTGTGATCATGATCAGTCTGCTGTCAGAAGCCCATTCCAGTTCAGGGTGACTGTAGTCTTCTCTGACCGTTGTTCTTAAGGCATCAATGGCAGTATTTCCGGTAACGTAGATTGTCTCGGGTTTCTTGCCTTCCTGCAGAAGATTCTCTTTTGCCTGCTGTGTAGGCGCAAAGTTATATTGACTGATGATACTGACAGCCTGACGGTTGAACTCCTCAGGATAAGGACTGTAGATATTGTATGTACGTAAACCTGCTTCGACATGTCCTACCGGAATCTGCAGGTAGAAACATGCCAGTGCTGTCACAAAGGTTGTAGATGTATCTCCATGTACAAGAACCACTTCAGGTTTTTCCTTTTCCAGTACTTCCTTAATGGCATTGAGAATATTTGTCGTGACATCAAAGAGTGTCTGCCTGTCTTTCATGATCGAAAGATCATAATCCGGAACAACATGAAAAGCATCCAGTACCTGATCCAGCATCTGACGATGCTGACCGGTAACACAGACGACCGTTTCCATATTCTTTCGTGATTTCAGCTCATTCACAAGCGGGCACATTTTAATTGCTTCAGGTCTTGTACCAAAGACCAGCATGACTTTCTTCATATGGAAATACCTTAGGATGCTATCACCTCATCGATATATTGATATAACAGTGATGCTGCCGCATTCTTCTGTATACTGATCACATTCTGATCAATACCTTCTCTTTCTGCTTTCTTCAGCTCTTCCAGAATATCTTCAGCTTTTGCAGATACTGCAAAGCATCTTTCGGGATATCCGATTTTCCGGAAGAATGCCCGCACCTTGTCATCCCAGACAATCGCAAGAGACGGAATGGTCAAAGAAGAAGCGATGATGTGACTATGCAGACGGAAGGAAATCAGACTTCGGAAAGAAGATATGACTTCTACAAGTTCTTTCGGAGACTTCGGAACAGGAGAAAGATAATCTGTGATATTTCGTCCTTTCAGCTCCGGAATCGATGCAAATACATGTTCCGCAAACTTCACATCATCCGGGGATCCGTTGACGAAGAACTTCCAGGGAATGTCTTCTGTTTCCAGTGTACAAATGACCTTACGCCAGAATTCTGTTACCTGTGCTGCGGATGCGTTTGCAGTATACATCACACCTAAACCTACCGGTTTATTCGAATCTATACATCCTTCAGGACGATAGCAATCCGCCGCCCATAGAGCCGGATCAAAAGTTTCCTGGATTCTGTCTTTCACGGCAGGACACAGCTGTTTCAGCTGATCGGCACCATCTCGGCATGTAATCATACGGACCAGCGGATGCTTCAGGGAATGCTCAAAACCTTTGAATATCTTTCTGCTGTATGCCAGACCTGTACCGCAGGCATTGAAAAGCACAGGAATACCTCTTCCTGTAAAGGCATCGATATAGGACTGCAGAATCAGCGCAAAACGATCCATGTACAGCTGACCGCCCGCAAATACCACCAGGTCCGCATCCTTTCTGCATATTTCATCTATATGTTTCAGAATCTCGTTTTTACGATACAGTTCATGATCATAGACCTTATCGTAATGAAACCACTTTGTGGCAGTTCTGCGCAAACGATCCCGGCGAGAGCTCTTTTCCATGTCCGAAACCAACCAGACAGCAGGTGTATATATGAACGCATGTCGATCCATCACATCTTCGATTTCAATCTGTGCAGTCGGATATCTTTTCTGAAGAAGCCATGCGACTGTTTCACAGATGACACCATCACCAAGATTGGATGAATAATATGCGCCAAGAATCAGAATCTTCATGGTCTTCCCTATTCAGACTGACTGCTGAAGTTCTGTCTGATTTTTCCGAAAAGACCGGGTTCATTTTTCGGCTGCTTCTTACCGCCATAGCCATAGTAATTAGAATCGCCGTATTTACCCTTATTCTGTTCTTCAACCTTTGTCATGACTGCACCAAGGATACGGCATCCGCTCTTTTCCAGCTGTGCCTTTACTCTTCTGACATTCTTACGACTGACCGCATTGCTTTCTACAACCAGAATAGAGCCATCGACGTGTCTGGCGATAATAGCCGCATCAATGACCAGTCCCAGAGGAGGACAGTCCACAATCACAATGTCCATATGTTCCTTCAGAGAATTGATCATCTTGAGGAATCTCTTATGCTGCAGCAGTTCTGCCGGATTGGGCACCTGAGGTCCTGAAAAAATCGTATATAGATTGGCGAGGTTTGTCTTATAGAGTGCATCTCTGAGATCTACCTGTCCGGAAAGAACATGACTCAGACCATTTACCTGTTCCTTAACCTTATGTTTCTTTTTGAATACAGAATTTCTGATATCGGCATCAACGTAGGCCACTCTTTTGTTGATCTCCGCAAATGCACATGCAAGCTGGAAGGCAGTACTTGATTTGCCTTCGTTAGGCTGGCAGCTTGTAATTGCAATTGTCTTGATGTCATCACCGGAAAACATAATATTTGTTCTCAGCTGCTTATATGCTTCATTTACTACAGCATCCTGTACTTTAATATCCTGCAATACAATATAGTCCATGTTTTCTGCTTCCTTTCCAGGTTATCTTCATTTATTCTGCAGCCTTTGTACGATTAACCTTACGCATATTTTTTCTGGCATTTCTGCCCTTCTTTGCTGTACCGGTCTGCCTGAGTTCTGTCTGCATCGGAATACTGCCAAGTGCAGGAATACCCAGATAACGTTCGATATCTTCCGGTACCTTCAGCGTATCATCCAGCAGATAGATAACAAACAGAACCAGCAGTGCCATGAAACCGCAGAACACAGTTGCAGTTGCGGCATTCTTCAAAACAGAGTTGGTATTGGCCATCTCCGGCTTTACTGCATATTCAGCGACATTCAATCTCGTTGTAGACATGATTTCCGCAAGACGTACGGATGCAGTATCCGCAACTGCATTGGCAAGTCTGTATGCTGTATCAGGATCTGTACTTGTCACTTTAATATTGAGAATATGTGTACCCTTCGGGTTGGAGACATCGATCATTCCTCTGGCAGATTCATAGCTCATGTCCAGCTTCAGTGTCTTCAGAGATTCCTCAACTACACTGCGGCTGCTGATGAGAAGATCATAGTCGTTAACCAGCTGATTACTGATCTGTACATCTGTCAATGACATATCCTGATCTGAAGAACCCAGTGCGTAAAGCATGGACGTTGCGGAATATGTCGGTGTATATCTGACAGTTCCAATGACAAGCATCAGAAGACAGCCGGCGAGTGCAGATATAATTACCCATAGAATTTTCTTTTTCAGCCACAGAAGCAGTCCGTCCAGATCAATTTCAAATGATTCTTTTTGGAATAATTCGTCCATATTACATCTCCTTCTACATTCTTTCGAATGATTCACATATACAGATGATTACTGCATAAACAGCTCTGCACACTCTCTGCACAGATAGTTCATTTCTTCTTCACCGCAGTTTTCATATATCCACTTTGCCGCATTTGCATACAGAGGTTTTCTCTGATCCATATCATGCGCATCTGTTGCAATCAGATCAATATAGCTTTCCCTGATCAGCTTACGGCAGTATCTGACCTTGCTGTCCAGAAAGCTTCCGGACAATGAGGAAGCATTCATCTGGAACAGAACATCCTGCTCTTTCAGTTCATCCAGAAGATTCCACTGATTCCTGAGACATCTGATGCGTTCTACATGGGCAATGACCGGCTGGTATCCGGCATTCATCAGCTGACGCAGAGCCTTTTTGATTACAGAGTATTCCTCAGTGGGATAGAACTCCACAAGAACATAGGAAGTATTGTTCATGGTCAAAGCTTTACCGGCAGTCAGTGCTTCCAGTACGCCATAACTGTACAGTATTTCATTGCCTGTTAACAGCTTCATGTCCGAATGTATCTTGCTGATTTCTTCCTGAAGCACTCTGGTTTTCTCCAGCAGTTCCGATGCCGAAGCACGTTCTGTATAACAGTCGAAATGCGATGTCAGAAAGACGGTCCGGATTCCTTCGGCATAGGCCAGTTCCAGCATGGCCAGTGACTCTTCCATGTTCTTGGAACCATCATCTACACCCGGCAGAATGTGTGTATGTACATCAATAAATCCGGTAAACTTCACATCACTCATATACACCATCCTTCCGGCTGACTGCTTTCTCTGTAAGCCAGACATCCTTTACGTAGATACCGACCAGAGACAATGCAAAGAAGCCGATATAGGCATTCTCTGTTCTCAGGGTCTGGTTATACCACATGCATATCACTGTCAGAACAGACATGATTACAACAATCACAGCCTGATAACTGCATTCATGCATATGCTTCAGTCTGCCTAAAGCATATCTTGCGGTATCCGCAAAGAACAGAATATATACCAGCAATCCGGTAAATCCGGTCTCAAGATAATGCATCGCAGCAGTGTAATAGTAGTATCTGTACTGTGCATTCTGCTGGGCAAATGCACTGGTCAGAAAGGTGAAGGAAGAGCGTTCGCAGTTGCCAAAGCCGAATCCGATCAGATTTCTGTATATGGATTGATCAAAGAAGATCTCATTGATCTGTGCTAGCAGACCGGATCTGCTTAACGCCATACTGCTGTTATAGGACTGGCCAATATAATCCTTGAGTTTCTCCGGGCTGACCAGAATTGCAAAGTGTTCAGGAAACAGCAGGGAAAGCATATACAGGCCAAGAGCGCCGGCAGCCATAACCATGACCATAGAGGTGAGTGTTTTCCTGTTGACCCCTGATAACAAGAAGACAATTCCTGCAATCAGCACCACTTCCACAAAGAATACCTTCAGTTCCGACAGTGCCGCAATCACCAATGTACTGATGACAACAAAGGTAAATGAGGCAAACTTCACTTCACCGGAACAGTAGCCGGCCAGGGCATAGGCAAACATGATACTGAAATAGAGATTCAGCCCACCATTGCCTCCGGTCTGTATACCGAATAATCCACCTAAATAGTCCTGCTTGCAGCCAAGAACAAAGTATTCAAACAGACAGACGGCCACATTCAGCACATGCAGCTGGAACAGCAGTTTGAATATCTTTTTCACATCATTTCGATCCAGACAGACAATACAAGCAAAGAAGAATACAAAGAAGCGGAATGTATTGCGTATCGCCCAGACAAACAATACCGGTGATACAAAGTTCATCGCAGCCGACAGTGTCACAATTGCTGTATATACTGCCACCATGAACAGTGAACTTTTATAGCGAATGCCTGAGATAACTTCCGGCAGAACCGGTATGATCACAGGCAGAAGAAGAATATTGATCAGATCTGTACCGTAGTTCAGAACAGAGGGCATATGTAAAACAGTAATAAAGAACTTCACTGTAATGGAATAGATAATCTGAAGACAGATCAGACTTCTTCCGAAACTGCGATCGAACCTTATGACCATATGCTCTGTTCCTCCTTTCCGTTATCTGTAACTCTTTATTTTTTCAATCAGTGTATAGCCTGCTGTCAGTAATGTACAGCATCTGTGACGCATCAGCCAGATAATCACTTTCCCCTTTGTATCCAGAAGACTGTTCGGATAAGAACGCAGTGCTTTTACTGTCATTTCATCCGTCAGATACTTCTTTATCGCTGTGATCTTTTCACGATAGCTCAGAGGGCTTCGTTTCCATACTGTCTGAATAATGCACTCATAGACGGCCTTCAGCCAGAAGGCATCCATGGATACCTTCATTTGTTTTAGAAGACCGTTTTCCTTTAACAATACTTCATACGCATTGTACAGAGCTTTCTTTCTGCGATAAACCTCAGGGTGATCAGACATGGAAAGAGATCCTTCCCTGGTGTCATAGCAGTACAGATAATGATCCGTGAAACGGATGTTTTCTGCCTTTATAAATGCCTCTATGTTAAACAGGAAATCCTCATTCAGTACCTTACGCTCGGATTTGTAGTGAAGATGATGCTTCATCAGAAATTCTCTGCGGTATACATAAGTACATGCAGAAAGTTCAATGACATACTGGTTAAACACATCCGGAGCACCGATCGCAGCCGGAAGTATCAGATCTATGATTTCTTCTTTTGTGTAACTCCGTTTCTCCACATCTGCGATTCTTCTGTACATCTCTTTGCTATCCTGCATTTTGATCAGTCCGAAGGCAATGATATCCATTGTTGAAGAAGCAGTCTCTTCTGCAATCACTGCATGATAGTCTTCCGTGACATAGTCATCTGAATCCGCAAAAGCAATATACTCGCCACAGCTCATTTCAATGCCGGTATTTCTGGCAGAGGCAGGACCGCCATTCTTCTGATGAGAGACTTTCACACATTCGTACTCTTCAGCCAGCACGTCGCATAATTCCGCAGAGCCATCCGTTGAACCATCATCTACGAGAATAATTTCGTAATCCTCCGGTGTCTTCTGATTTATAAGTGAAGCAACGCATCTTTCCAGATAGTCTTTGACGTTGTAAACAGGTATGACAATACTGAGCTTCATCTCTGCACCCCCGCAGAAACAGAGAACAGATTGATATAAACAATGTCAGAATTTCTTTTCTTCATTTCCATTCTCCATTTCCAGGATTACTCATCGTTTCAAAAGAGAAACAACCTTATTCTTTACGTAACTCATTTCCTCACTGCGTCCATACAGCAGGAAGTAAACGATATTGGGAATCAATGCGCATAGAACCATACGCACAGCCAGAAGAATCAGCGTTTTCTCTTTGATCATGAATGTCATCCATTCAATCACTGCGCCGTTCAGGGCAATCAGGATCAGAGTACCGATACAGTCAAGATAGTATCCAAGTACATTCTTTTCAAATGCATTCTTATACAGCAGCCATGCATCAAACCACCAGGTAGTTACCAGTCTGGAAATGATAGAGCCCCAGAAAACACCGACCATACCGATTGTTCTGACCAGGATAATTGAAATCACAAGATTCAGTACTGCTGTTACAACAGGTCTGTACTTGCCTTTGACAAAGAGTCCGGTGGCATCTTTATAGATCTGCACAGCATACTGCTGGTAGTTTGTAGCGAAGTTATAGACAATCACGATCACTACAGCATAATCAAGACAATATGTTTTACCGAAGCATAATTCAATGAACGGCTGCAATAGTGTCAGAAAGCTTACAGAGCAGAACAGCACCAGCCAGCTGTTGACACGGTACAGACTCTTGAAGAACTTCTCATTCTGACTTCTGCTTTCCAGTACATAGTAATTGCCGATACTGGATGTCAGTGAACTGAAAACTCCTTTGAACAGTTTCTGGATCGTAACAATGATCAGATTGTAGTTATCGTACAGACCTACAGCCAGCACACTGATATTCGATGAAATCACCAGGTTATCCGTAGCAGTACCGATGACACTGCTGAATTTGTACAGAGACATGGCATATACTCTGGTGAAGATGGATTTCTTTTCTTCTTTTGTCATTGGAACGGCAGGTTCCTTCAGATACGGATACTTGCGGTCTACTGCCACAGCTGTCAGGATATTGCGTACAGCTTCGGCAATCACAGCAGTAATGGTATACAGAAGGAAAGAGCGGAATACGAAGAGAATCAGGATCTGTATCGCATTCATGCCGATCTGTACAGCATAGGAAATCACATCAAAGACATACCGCTTCTGATCTGCTACAAGCAAGGTCTGCTTATAGGCAAAGAACAGATAGGAAATCACTGTCTGTAAGAGATACAGCATGTAATAGAGATAGATATTGACTGCATCCGTCGTCCCTTTCATCAAGGCAGGAAGAAACGGAGTCAGGCAGATACCCAGAACCAAAATCGCAGCACCAATATACTGATAGGCCTTTTTGAAAAAAAGCATCTGCGTCTTTACAGCTTCCTTGTCCCCTTTCGCAAGAGGTTCATAAAGACTGTATGTAATCGCAGAGCCCATACCAAGTTCGGATAAACTGAGCAGTGTCAGGATGTTGGCATAAAGGCTGGAAATGCCGAGGAATTCCTTACCTAATGTATGAATGAATACAACTCTGCAGATCCATCTCAGTACATTATTCAGCATCTGACCGCCCAGTGATGTCGCAATATTTCTAAGCGAATTCTTCGTACGGCTCACAGGCAGTCACCTCCTTTTCCTCCATGCTTTTAATCAGAGCAATATCATATCACTTTTCAAATGAGCACTTCTCTTTCAGCATTGCTTCAAACGCATCATTGATTCTTTTCTTTGTACTTTCAAAATCCTGTACAGCAGAATCATTGATGCATAACGCCAGATATGTCTGTTCACGAATAGCTTTACAGATGAGATCTGTATGACTGCCGACATGATATGACTGTACAGTCTTTTTACGATTTACAGGATAGAACTTTCCGGTAAGAAGCTGCCATTCTCTGAATACATACTGATTCACATCATGCATACTGCGGAAGCGGTTATGGCATGTCTGATCCAGTGTATCTCCACCTTTTTCCCAGACTTCTTCCAGTACACTCTTTAAGAAAGGCTGAGGTGCATGATAGTATTCCAAGCCGAAAAAGTGCTGATATCTGACAGTTTCCATAGCTGCATTCATGATGCAGGTACGCGGATCATGCGAAGGATAGCGTTTTGCACGCAGTCTTTTCCGCACTTCCGTTCTTGAAAAGAAACGGTTCATGAATACTGCATTATTTACAAGGATATTGTTGAAGACATCCGCCGATGCAAACTCGATCGGTTTCTCAAGCAGGCAGTCGCAGGGAAGTCCGTCCCTGAAGAAGTCTTCCGGCTTTACAGGTGCAGTCAGAAACAGATCATCATTGAAATAAACAAAGTGTTCACTCAGACCGGGAATGCGATGCATATTCAGTTCAATCGGATGAGAGCTGAATACAGGAAGATATTTCTTCGGAATATAGTCTTCGTGACGGACAATTACGATTTTCTCAGATTCTGTTTTCAGCCATTCCGGTACATGTCCCCAGGTAATGAAATAGACTTTATGTACCCAGGGTGCGTATTTTTCCACTGCTCTGAACCAGTATTTCAGATTATCCCAATCGCGGTAACGAGCATCCGATGCATCCATTGTCTGCTGTTGTTCAGGCAGAAAAGAGTTCTTCTCACGAAGCCATGCAGGATCTTTTCCATCTACCCAGGGAATCACAAAATCAATCGGATGATTCACGGTCATGCTGTTACCTCCTTTCTTCTCTGCAGTTCATCACATGGTTTCAAAGTTCAAAACCGGACTTCTCCGGAAGAACTTTTTCAAAGGATGCCAGCAGTCTCTTTTTACAGGATTCGAAATCTGCTTCAGGTGAATCATTGAAACAGATGGATTTATATTTCTTTGTCTCGATTGCTTCGCAGATGCGATCCATATGTGAACGCACGTTGTACTTAATGCCGAATGCTCTTTTGTTATAAGGCATAAACTGTCCCGTCAGAAGCTGATGAAACTTGAAGACACACTGGCTGACATCGGCAGCGGAACGGAAACGGTGTGTGCATGTTTCGTACAGAAGATCAGGTTCCTTTTCCCACACTTCCTTCAGTGTCTGCTTACGATAAGCAGAGGGAAGATGATGAATATTGAAGCCGAAGAAACTGCGGTCATTCAGTATTCCCAGAACTGCATTCTTAACCAGTGCATGCGGGTCTTTGAGACTGAACCATTTATTCCTGTGTTCCTTTCTGTTCCGGATACGGTCAAAATGGCGGGAGGCAAACATGATATCATTGGCATTCACGCTGTTCATGACACCGGAGGAATGGTAGTCCCCTGTTAATGCCTGCGGTGTTTCTTCCAGACTGTCACAAGGTAAGCCATTGACGAAAAAGTCTTCCGGTTCTACCGGTGCAGTCAGAATCATATCGTCACAGAAATATACAAAATGTTCACTGAGTCCTTCAATACGATGCAGGTTCAGTTCGATCGGATGAGAACTGAAAACAGGCAGATATTCTTCCGGGATATAGTCCCTGTGATTAACGATATGCAGTTTCTCACATTCTTTATTCATCCACTCCGGTGCATGTCCCCATGTTACAAAGTGAACGGTACGTACCCATGGTGCATACTTTTCGACTGCACGGAACCAGTACTTCATTGTTTCCCAGTCACGGAATCTGCTTGTTCGATTATCACTTGCGGAAGAAACCCTGTTTCTCTCAGGAAGATACTGTTCTCTTTCCTGTTGCCATGCAGGGTCATTTCCATCCACCCAGATGACAACAAAATCAATCGGGTAATCTGTTTTTTTCTTTCCTAAGGCAGACATTTTCAACCTCCGCAAATCGACAGTATATGATCGATCCTTTTGTTTATGATGATCCTTCTTCTTTGAAGACAACAGCAACTGTTCTCAGCAGGATCTTCAGATCAAGCAGAATATCCCATGTATCGATATACTGCTTATCCAGTTTAACGACTTCTTCAAAGTCCGTGATATTGCTTCTTCCGGACACCTGCCATAACCCGGTAATACCGGGACGTAAAGCCATACGGGCGCGATGTTCCGGCGAATACTTTTCCCATTCATCCATTGTCGGCGGACGGGTTCCGACTAAAGACATATCCCCCTTCAGCACATTGAAGAACTGCGGGAATTCATCCAGTGATGTTCTGCGGATAAAATGACCGATTCCTTCGCGTCTTCCGTCTTTCTGATTCGAACCGATGATACGGGGATCATTGTCCATCTTGAACATCATTCCATTGATTTTATTACGTTTCATCAGCTTCTGTTTACGTTCTTCTGCATCCATATACATGCTTCTGAACTTGTAGATCGTGAAAGGTTTTCCGTTTCTGCCGACACGTTCCTGCTTGAAGATAATGGGACCGGGAGACTGCATATAAATCATAGGGCCAATGATCAGACCGATGATCACTGTCAATGCACAGCCGATCAGACCACCGGCGATATCCATTGCTCTTTTCAGAATCAGCTGAATCGGGCTGATCTCTCTCTTCACCTTTGTTGCCACAACAAGATTGCCGATCTTCTGTACATAATTCATACCTGATTCTTCACCATAGTTCAAAGTCAGGAATGCTTGATGACGGATAATTCCCGAGGTATCCAGGAACTTGCGCAGCTCATTGGCACCTCTAGGACGGCCAGGCAGATACATGATGACTTCATCCACCCACTGATGCATTGCATATTCTTTCAGTTCAGCGAAACCGCTGCCGACCTGAACTCCCATGACATCTTCTTCGTCACCGTCACCGTCCACAAAGAAGATACGGGGAATGTAATATTCTCTGAATTCATTCATGGCGATTGCCTTCATTAATGATTCGCCATATTTTTTCTCTGTCACACAAACAATATATGTCTTGGATTCTCCTCGTTTCAGATGACTGCGAATCAGTCTCTTCTGTACCTGTCGTACGACATACTCAACGAAAAAGTAAAGCAGCCACATAAGCAGAAACAGATCCCGCGAGAAGCCATCGATAAACTGCGTCAGATACAGCAGGAAAAGATCCGCAGCCATGAGTTTTGCAGTATGCGGAGCCATTGCGCCGAATTCCTGATACTTATCTCTGAACATAATACCGCTGTAGCAGTCCGTCAGGAAAACCACCAGAGCTACTGCAGCAAAATGCAGTACGATAAAGGATGCTCTGATCTGTGCAAAAGCAGTCTTTGTATATGCGGATGCTGTCCATGAAGCAAGGAAGTAGGCAGTTTCTACAGAGAGAATATCCGTAATTACAAAACCCATACGCTTGTGTATACCCTGTCCGGTCTGAAGTTTCGGCATATCATTCTCCTTTCCCTGCTGTCATGTTTTTTGACTCACCACAATTATATATGCAATGGAGATACATAATTCTTATTAATGATTATTCGTACCTTCACCATAGATTTTTTCTGAAACAAATCATACATGCGTGCAATGAAATAAGATGTGACAGTACCAGGGCCGGTATCTGATCACATCTTCATTTCCGTATCATATATCACTTTTCACTGCGATAATTCATCGTAGATTTCCTGTATTTCCGCAATGTGCTTCTCCAGTGAAAACATTTCCTTTGCGTCCTGATAGCATTTTCTGCTGAGATTCATTCTCAGTTCATCATCAGAAAGCAGACGCACCAGAGCTTCCCCAATAGCTTCCGCATTTCCCTTTTCAACAAGAACTCCGTTCTTTTCATTTACAGCATCGCTGATCGCACCGACATTTGTCGTGATGGACGGAATGCCGTATGCCATTGTTTCCAGTATCGTCATAGGCAGTCCTTCATTGTAAGAAGGCAATACGTTCAATGCTGTTTTTCGGAAGATCTCTTCTTTCTCTTTGCTGTTCAGCCATCCGCAGTAATGTACCCAGTCGGATAATCCGCACTTATGTAATTCCTGTTCAATACCGCCGATTGCATCTTCTCCATATAAGCAGACATGTGTCTGTTCTTTCAGTGTATGTTCTTTCAGCTTCAATGCATTCAGAAGATCAAGAATTCCTTTTCTCTCACTCAGGATACCAAGAAACAGCACAACTTTATTGTTCTTAGAATATAAATATGATTCAGGAACCTTCACAGCATTATAGACAACACGTACTCTGTCAGGATCATTCACCAGAGAATCAATAAATACTTTATTCTGAGACCCCAGGACAATAATCCGATCTGCCAGATTCAGCGTGTCACGGACATAAGCCTTACGCTTTTCCGTCATTTCCTGATACAGCATCTCAAACTCAGCGCCATGCATATGAATAACAGTCTTTGAACCATTTCTTTGGGCATAGCGAAGGATCACCCGTTTCCTTGTAATGCTCATACGCTCGGACATATGCACATGAACGATTGAGAAGTCATTTTCTTTATATAACTGACGGATACGCAGAAAACCTTTTGCAGTAAACAGAAGCTTTTTCCATGCACTGCACTTCGTAATGGAAGTAGGTACATATACAAGCTGATTCCGTTCTGTAAAAGCTGGTGTATTCAGATAGTTTTCTACTACCGTCCACATTCCGCCTCTGGTGGATTCATCCACCCCGGCCATCAGCACACTCATCTGCCCAGTTTCTCCTTAAGAACCGCAAAGATGAATCTTGTATTTCCAACGATATAGCGTTTCAGCAGTCTTTTAGGTTCCTGAATCATACGGAACAGCCATTCCAGACACATTTTCTGCATCCAGAGAGGAGCTCTGGGAATATTTCCTGAAATGACATCGAAGCTGCCGCCGACTCCCATCAGAACTGAAGTAACGCCCTGCTGCTGCAGATGTTCAATCAGGTATTCCTTCTTAGGGGAAGAAATACCGACAAATACAACAGCTGGTTTCAGCTGTTTCAGTTCTTCTGCAATCCAGTCCCATTCTTCATCCCTGAAATAGCCATTATGGATACCAAGGATACGAAGTCCGGGATACCTCTTCAGCAGAGCTGTCTCTGTTTCTTCCACTACATTCTGCTTTGCGCCTAATAGATAAATGGGATAACCGGATTTACTGCATTCCTCACACAGTCTCAGCATCAGATCAACTCCGGCTACTCTTTCCGGCACAGGTTTACCGAGAAACTTGCTTGCAAGAACAACGGATGCACCGTCGGCATTGATGATTCCGCAGCTGTTTACGATCTCACGCATCAGATCATTATCATTCACTTCATTGATCTTATCTGCATTCACGCCCATCAGATGAAGCGGTGTATCTGTTTTAATATATTGTTTTATAAGCTCGACAGTTTCATCCATGGTCAATGCATCTATCTCTGTATTCAACAGATGAATTCTTGGCTTCTTACTGAAGAGTACTTCCTGTTCAATCTTCATAAACACCTCTTCTCCTCAAATACCGGGTTTCATGTGTACGGTGACGGGATACTGGTCTCTGCTTGTCTCTATATATTACCAAAACCACCGATCGGAATACAGTGTGCTCTCTAATCGGTGGTTTATCTAAGTCATCAGCTATTGCAGGTATCTGCGCAAAGATTCCTCTCAGCAGTTCAGATCCTTTTCAATGGTTTCAACAATACATTCTGCCGCAAGCGTAGAACCTGCAAGGGAAGCATGCTGGCCATCGGTATAGTACAGTTCCTGTTCCGGATGTTCGTGAATATGTTTCCACCATACTTCACCTACCGGAGCAACCAATGCACCGATTTCAGATGCAATCTCTTCATGTGCCTTTGTCATTCTTGCCTGTACATGTTCTTCACTCTTCTGTGCCCATGTCATATAGATGACAGTCTTACTGCCAGCTTCTTTTACCCATTCCTGAATCTTACGTACAGCATTGAAGAACTTCTCTTCAGGTCCGAAGGGATGTGCATGTTCCTGCAGTACAACATAGTCATAATTGCCATACAGGATATTGAAGCGTACATCCGGCTCCTGTACATGCTGTTCCAGGAACCATCCGCCATGAGCAATCATCGTCACTTCACAATCGTAACCTTTTTCACGGAACATCTTTGCGGCAATGGCCGGCAGATCATTTACATATGTATGGCTGTTGCCAATAAACAGAATTCTAAGTTTCTTACTCATGATTCGTATCCTCTCTGTATCCCTGTGATCACTGACTTATACAATTTTCAGTTCTTCAATTGCATACATACCCTCATCTTCTGTAAACTCCTGACGTAATACAACAAAGCAGATGTTTACAACACAGCTGAGGTCTCTTTTGAATTTCTTCAGTTCTGCTAAAGACAGATCAATTTCATTTCTTCCTTCTTTGATTTCATAGACAAAGGGAGTTCCTACCATACGATTATCTACAGTCTGGAATTCCACCTGAATATGCTGAATGGAATCTGTATAGCTGTTCAGAACAAAGTGAAGCTTCAGATGTTCATTCGCCATCAGATATGTATAAAGATCCAGATCTTCATAGAAGCGGAATACTGTACTGATAAAATCCGGGCGATTGTTCTTGCCATTAGCAAACAGATTGAAGTTAACAGTAACGTTATTATCTTTCTTTGTGCAGATAATTGCATTCGGATTATCTCCATCCGAGCAGCAGCTGATCAGCTGTGCATTCTCAAAAATATCAGCACTTTCCAGATAGGCCTGATTCAGTGCAGCCAGGAAGGATGCAATCGTATTTGCGGAAACAGCTATTTCTTCACCACGATTCTCCAGTTCTTCCAGAAATGCACGCAGAGCATATTTATCATTCAGCGCATAGACTTCAAGATGAGACAGCGGTGTACCGATCAGTGCATCACTGATGCCGGGAAGACAGAACGGACAGATCAGGTCTTCTCTATCATGCACAAATCTGGAGTATTCGTATCCCAGTTCAATCATTGAATATCTGCTGTTGTAATAGTTTCTGCTCAATAAGGGAATAAACAGATCACATGTATCCTGCTCTTTGTTAATCTCTTTTACATAATCTGCACCGGGGCGAATCTTATCCATACTTGAAGAGCAGAATACAGTGATATTCTTTCCTGCCTTCTTCAGGAATTCCGTAAACAGATTTGCAATTACCTTATCTTCTGATGAATGACTGATAAATATACGCATATATAAATCTCCTGTTATTTTCTAATCCGCAGCATGTCGAAAGTATACCATTCTCGCATTCCTGTTCTTCTTATAGTATTCAAGAATACTTCTGCTTACTGCTGATAAAGGTTCTGATGAAACACCTTCAAACAGAACAAGTTCAGTCAGAATACTCGACATTTCTCCATCGCAGGAAAGAATATCTGTCAGAACATAACTAATACTCACTGAACCTGTACGCTTCATTAATGATTCAGCATACGCAGGCATTTCCTGTCCATCGCAGAATCGTTCCGGACGATATACAACTGTTCCGTCTGAATGATATACCGCTGTAATTCTGCCAATACCAAGTTTAAAGATGATAGATACAGCAGCCTCTTTCTGCAGCCAATGTTCATCCGGAATATGATCGGTTGTCAGTTCTCTCAGATCGTCAACCCAGTGCTGATATTTCTTCCAAACAAACTCAATATCATAGAAATCCACTTCATTCAAATGCGCACGCTCACGACCGTTATCTACAGTTCTGATATATTCCTTCCAGGATTGAAGGTTCCTGAATTTGCAGATATCACTCAGTGACAGATATTCGGATGGGTCAAGAGCATATACATTGCCTGTGATAAAAGTATTAGCACTGAACTGCCCGATCGCGCATGTGATTTCATCAGTACTGATCTTCCTTCTGTTCTGATAGCCCATCTCATATTCATGAATATATTCACCAAGCTGATCTTCTTCAGGATAAAGCATACGAATTCCAAAAGCATTCGGAAGATTGCTGCAGTACTTCACATCAATCAGGCGTTTGATTTCACTCGAATAGTTTTCCGGAGAATAATCCACCATACCACAGGTGGAACTGGGCATACCCTGCTCAGGTTTTCTTAGAATGAAATACTGATATATTTCTTTTCGGTTATATGTTCTTACTGTTTTTCTGTTTCTCTTAGCAAATTCCGACTGAATATACTGCCATCTGCCAATGAATTCATTAATGCAATCATCAGGCAATTCCATAATTGCGGCTGCTCCTTCAAGAAAAGCTCTGTCTTCTCCGGACATCAGATAGAATCTCTGAAAAGGATCCGAAAGATACATTTTGGTCATTGCATTGTTATTATCAGCATTATCCCAGTCCATCTTCAGACAGTAGATTTTTCTGTCTTTGCAGAAGAGTCTCCAGTCCTGCAGATAATTGGTTTCAAAATTCACATCATCTGTAGGATGCGTTTCTTTATACAAATAGATCAGCAGAGTACCATTGCTGACTAAAGATGCAAATGATTCATAGTCTTCCTTTTTCTGCTCATCCTTCAAATTTTCCGAACTGTACAGTTCATGAAAGAATTCACAGTTAAACAAAGATGCTCTGTTAAGTACAACCTGTCTGTAGTGAAGCAGAGAACGGTAAAAGTCTCTTTCCGCAATCTTTTTTCTCTTTTCAGTAAAACTGTTTCCCTTCGGAAATTCCTCTTTGTCCATCGGAACCTTTCCGTAATTCTCGGCAACGAATCCATGCTTCTGAAAATCCGGATCTCTGTAAAATGCCGGAGGACACCAGTTATCATCCACACTCAAAAGAGCAACTGCAGAGGGATATACCTGATGCGGCAGTACTCTGTAAATATTCCCATGCTGTTCAGGGAATTCGGTTTCATAGACGTATTCATTCTGCAGCAGGTAATTCATATCGAGATGCAGTGCTTCCTTGATTTCACTAAGATTCCGAGAGTTATCGCGAGGATTCGTTAACCCGAAATCTGCTCTGATCTTATTGTCATAGACTTGTCCAGGGAATACATCTGACGCCAGAATCTGTGAAATAAACTGATCAGTAATTCCTGTATAGAGGATTCTCTGATGCATATCCATCCACTCTTTCAGTTTTTTCCCTTCTGTCCCATTTTGTTCTTCAAGCAGATTCAGTGCCATTCTTTCCAGGAAAATAAACAGTACTTTACATTCATTGTTCTCAGATCTCTTAATCGCTTCCGAAATTTCTCTGATTACTTCTATTCTCTGTTCAATTCCATTTGCAACAAAGCACAGGAAAACAGCGCATGTTTTCAATCGTTCATCAATCGAATCTTTCCATTTATCACCGAACTTGATTCCCGGGTCATACCACACTCTGATTCCCTGTCTGTTCAAAAGACGAATTACAGTCTGTACCTTTTCAAAATGGACATGGGAATAGCTCACAAACACAAATGCTTCTTCGCCATCATAGGGCGTGCAGAAATCTTCATATACCATATTGATCTCTTCCTTATTACAGGAATCCCTTTGTCATCAGGAAACAGATACCGGCAAGGGTAAAGCTGTCATCGATTTCATTATTTCGTATCATGTTCAGAATCTGTTCTTTGTTAACAACCAGTAGACCTTTGATTCCTTCATCTTCCGCATAAGCACCTTCATTGGAAACATGGGCAAGATATACATCTACTGTTGTTGATGTTAATCCACTGTCAGGAAGTACCTTGCCAAGGTATTCCAGTGAAGTAGTTACAGCACCCAGTTCTTCTTTAAGCTCTTTGCATGCATTGTCACGAGAAGTGATACCATCTTCACCAAAGCCTCTGGGAAAAGAATACTGTATCTTTCTGGGGGCATGACGATACTGTTTCAGAAGAATCATCTCACCCTTCTCATTCACAGGAATCATCATCACAGGTGTACCGACTTTAGAAGGAATGACACGTTCATATGCGAATCTGTTTCCATTAACACCTTCCACAAGATCGACAACCAGCGTATTAAATGAACTCTCATAAACCACACCGAGCTTCCTGTTGTGAGCCTGTTCAAATGCTTCAATTTCAGCAGGATCTTTAATAATCACATAGCTGCTGTCCGTATTATCAAACAGCTCAGGTCTCTGCTCCATTAAAGTAAAATATCTGTCAATATTATTCATATCGTTACCTCTTTTCCATGTATTAATAATTAAGCTTTGTATCATTCTACAATACTATATGCACCCAGCCAACAATCCCGAAATTACTGCGGACCTCGATTCATCAATGAACATCTGAGCACTGAAAACTCTGGCTGCTAAGAAATATATCCTATGCTTTAATGATACCTGTTCTCTTTTCTTATGTGCATCTGAGATACTTCCTGTCTTTGATCAAGGTCTATTTATGACAGAAGCACAAGATGCAGCAAGGATCGTCTATCCTGGAAACAGGATGGAGAGCTGCTGCATCTTTTCTGTATTGCTCTGCTTCAGATGTTCTCTTCCTGCTCATTTGATCTGCTCTTTAGAATCACATCTGCTTTCTGTACTACAGCACCATGCTTTCCCTGGTGTCTGTAGCCGCTCTTCATTGTTTTTTCTACTGCTTCTTCATGTTCTCCTTTCTGAACAATTGCGGTCATAGTTAATGGATTATATGGGTCATTTTCATCCGGAGTGATGAGTTCATAACCACTGTTGGTGAAGTATCTGAACAGATACTTATTACTCCTTTCCTGATGTTTCAGTACTTCACGGATTACTTCAGCTTCTTCACTGTCTTCCGGTAAATTCAGAGAAGAAAGCTTTGTATTAGCTGATTCAATCTGACAGAGTGCGTTATATATATGATGAATATTGATATCTTCAAACTGCATGATAGTATCACTGATCTTTGTATACAGTGATTTCAGATCTTCTGTCTGATCTGTATCACCCTGTATCACTTCTGATAGCTGCTGATTCAGAAGATGAAGGGCTGTATCGAGCGTTGCCCAGCGTACAGCCCAGGACTTCCAAGTACCAGAGAGATTTGTTCTATCCTCCATTTCCTTCTCCCTTCATCTTCATGTAATGCTTACTCCATATTTGTAATTGTTCTTTCGACATCTGTGCCATATTCAGACTCTACTCTGATCTTCAGCACACCATCTACTGACATGGAATAGTGTGCAGTCAGGAGTGTATTCTTAGGTACCGTACGATTGAATCTGTAGTTGAATGTTTCATTAGCCAGATAGTCATACGGTTCGATGTCATAGTCAGCCAGTTCTCTGGGATCAGTTTCCTTACCCAGGTAGAACTTGAAGGAAACACAATCTGTATCAGAATGGGTACGGTATGTATGACTGCGATCTACGATCGGAAGCTTCTCATCCTTGTAGAAGAAATGAGAGATATAGCTTGTGTTGCTGTCATCGACACAGTTGGTTCCGTAGGAATAGTTCAGGATATTTTCTACAGTAGGTGCATAGAACCATTCGACATTGCCTTCGGCAGTAGCTGTTCTCTTATCTACTGCATCAGAAACCACCTTCATGCCGGGGAATGCTCTGGTGAACAGTTCCGCAAGCTTATGGCAGTTCGCACCGCCGCCGGCCAGTACAATCATGTCTGCAGAATCTGTATTGAGCAGTTCAGCTGCCTTTTCAATGATATCTTCAGCAAACGGTTCAAGTACGTCATAGTATTCATCCACAGAGTATTCATCATCGAAGACGATCTGACCATTGAAGTAGAGTTGCAGCGGAACATCACCATCTGCTTCAATGGATTCCTTCAGTCTGCGAACATCCATCAGAGCACGTCCATAGGCAGAGTTCTCTTCTGTCATGTACTTGTTCTCATCAATGTTTGCCTTCGCCAGTACAGACTTCAGTACCTGTTCATCCAGATAGCTTCCGGCCTGTCTTGTACCGATATGACGCTTTACACGCTTTCTGCCACGATCATTTTCAACGATGGACAGGTCCACGGTACCACCACCGATATCGACGATCATAACCTTGCCGGATGAGCTGTTTTCATTGAAGTAGCGCAAGCTGATCGCTACCGGTTCTTCCTGCATATGTGCAACCTTGAGACGGTATGTATTGCCCTTAGCATCAGTGAACTGGAGGGCTTCCATATGTTCCTTCATCTTTGTTGCATACATGGTGCTTGCATCTACCGGATAGGACATGACAACTTCTTCAATACGGGAGTTATCTGCGACCATGTAGGGTGACTTGTTGGCATTGTTGATGACATAGAGCATATAGGCATCAAAAACATCCCACTTGTCCTTGCCATTGATTAGTTCCTTATCAGCATCATCAATCAGATGTGTCTTGAGATTTCTGATCATATCAGATCCGCTCTTCACACGTACTGCTTCGGAAATCTGATGACCGCAGGCATATGTGCCATTCTTGCGCATATGTACTTCGGAAGGTGCATAAGTCTGTACGGCATCACTGGAGTCATCACCGGATCTCAGCAGAGATCTGTTCATGTCGTCAACTCTCACCATGACGGAAGTGTTGGATGTGCCATAGTCGATACCGGCAACATTATTCTTGTTTGTAATAGTCATTATTTTCTTATTCTCCTTTACGCCGCCTTATCCGGCGCACTTTAGTTTTATCAGGATGATTCATCCTGTTTTTTTTCGTCGTTTTCAGAAGAGATCCAGGAAGATCGTGAACAGGCCGCGGATGTTCAATAGCAGTACAAGAACTAATGCAATATCTGCTAACAGCATCACACTGAACACCACCAGCCACACATACCCAACTACGCCGCCATGCAGCATACGTCTTCTCTTCTCACTGCTGAACAGCCATGACAATGCCGTGGCATTGAGACTGTCGACACCAAACAGGACGCTGATCGCACGATCACCATCTAGACAGAAGGCAGGCATCAGATTCACAATGCCCATCAGAAGATTATCGAAGCTCAGAATCAGCAGAGTTTCACTGTGAAATACATAAGTCAGAACCATGCATAATCCGGCCAGCAGGAAGTTGACTTCAATCCCTGCCAGCATCAGCTGCACTCTGTGACGTACCGTAAGATGCTTTTCATAATCCACTCTTGCATAACCGATGATTGGAAGAATTCCCAGCAGATAAGCACCGATACTGCTCGCTCTGCAGTCATAGGCAACGCCGGCAGAGAAATGCCCCAGTTCATGGCACATCACAGACAGAAATAACAGCAGAAGACTCAGCAGAGCACTGCTGTCACTGTTTACATAGGGAAACCGCAGGATTGCCAGAATACCCAGCACTAATGAAACAGCCATCGCAAACGGCAGGCATCTGTTTACAAAAGTACAGAATGGCTTCAGCTGCTTCTGTCTTTCCTCTGAAATCATCCAGAGATGGATATCGAAGAACAGTCCATGACGTTCAATTCGTTCTGTCGTTAATACATTCAGCTGCTTCAGCCGCTCAATGACTTCTTCTGACAGGTTCAGCGGATGTGTACCGTCAGCCTGATCCACTTCGTGATAGACATTCTCATTCATCCGATAGGAATGACCATCCGGTGCTTCAAATACGTAGGACTTTGTATTGTCCTGATTCAGAACCATATTCGGTTCAAATAACATTCTCTTAAGCGGATACATACTCTCCTCCTTCCTTAACTCAGATAGTAATGAAGCAGATACTCTGCCTCCTTCGCAGCTCCACTGCATGGCAGCAGCTGTACAATCGCCTGCAGTGCACATCTGGCCTGGTCATTCACATAGACACCACGAGCCACCTGATCAATAGTTTTCCAGGCATCTGCTTCCAGCATTTTTCTGATCATCAATTCCATAAGTACCTTCCTTTCTTCCCTTTGAGCATATCGCCAGTATCGCTAACGACTTTTTCTGCCGGTTTTAGTGCAGACATACAAAAAACGCACAGAAAATTCGTGCGCTTCTTCGTCGATATGCTCTATGTATAGAGAGGTAATCAATTATGAAGTATTTATCTTTAGTCGGTCAGTTCTTCCGTAACTGCTTAAGCAGCTATACACTCCCCACACTCACTGCAATCATGATTCTGTATATCCTGATTGTCATCTTCGCCTTCATGAAGTTTGTACGTTATGCGTACGTATTCCTGCCTCCGCCCGGTGGTACAGGCAACCCGAAGCAGTCGGGTATTGTATATGTTTTTGTTGCAAAGGCAACTCGCACATTCGCATTTCTCTTAGCGCTTCTGTTCGGCGCTGTCATCCTTTTCCTCCTCGTTGTTTAAGCAGGTGGTGCTTCGGCACCGCCTGTTTTTTCATATGCGGTGCAGAAAGAAATCCTCTGCCATTCATTGACAGAGGATATATCGTATTACTTCGCAGACTTTCTGATGCAGCAAAGAACCTGTTTCAGTATTGTCTCATGATCAAGCATTGCCTGTATGTTTCCATAACTGTTCTCCTGTCAAACGACTGCAAGAGTTCCGCTGTTTCTCAGCTTACGCAGAGCGATTGCTTCCAGCTGACGTACTCTTTCCCTGGTTACGCCAAAGTATTCACCGATTTCCGCAAGTGTATGCGGATGTCCGCCAGTCAGGCCATAGCGCAGCATGATGATCTGCTTTTCACGATCGGATAATTCATCCAGGGCCTGATACAGTGAAGCATGCTCTGCCTGCTTCATTGTTTCATCTTCAGGATTCACGGCATTTGGGTCAGCGATCAGTTCATGCATGCACATATCTTCATCTTCACCTACCGGCACATCCAGAGAAGAAGCATCACTCATCACTGAGAGCATCATACGAACTGCTTCCGGTGTCGTTTCCAGAGCTTCCGCAAGTTCATACTTCGTCGGATATCTGTTCAGATCCTGATACAGTTCATTTCTCTTGCGATTCAGCTTTGTAAGCTTTTCCTCCATATGACTGGGAAGACGAATCATACGAGCACGATCCGTAATGGCTCTGGTGACTGCCTGACGAATCCATTGTGTTGCATAAGTACTGAATCTGCACTCCTTACGATAATCAAACTTCCTTGCAGCAGTCATCAAACCGATATTACCTTCCTGAATCAGATCCTCCAGAGATAATCCTCTGTTCTGATACTTCTTGGCAATCGAAATCACAAGACGAAGATTACTGTTTACCAGTGTATCACGTGCAGTCATATCTCCTGCTTCGATACGTTTTGCCAGTACAACTTCCTCTTCCGCACTCAGCAGAGGATA
>JAZUHS010000064.1:0-4140 GCA_045641845.1 Bulleidia sp.
ATGAATCGGCTGCATCAGTGCACAGAAAGCACCGAAGGGCAGTTCTGTAATACCGGACAGTGTAGTTTCAAGAACTACGGAGAAAGCACCCATCTGCAGGGTCAGCACGCATCCCAGAACAGAAGCAAGAATCAGCTTCCATCTGACTGCAGCTTTCTCATCCATGCCGGAGAACAGTCCGCTCTGCAGGATCGGTCTGTAGATCAGATAGTATCCTATGAAGCATCCATAGAATGCCATGTTCCACACATTCGCACCCAGAGCCATCAGACCGCCATCCGCAAAGAACAGGCACTGAATTGCCAGGATGACAATCATGGAAAGGAAACCGGCCTGCGGACCAAGCAGCGCTGTTAACATCAGACCGCCGCACAGATGTCCGGAAGAACCTGTACCCGGGATTGTATAGTTGATCATCTGGCCTGCAAAGACCAGAGAGGACATAACTGCCATTGTCGGCAGCTTTTCAGCAGTGTCTTCCATGCTGAGTTTCTTAACAGAAGTACCGGCAGTCACAGCAGAAGCGGCATACATTGTCGCAGCTACAGCGGGAGCCAGCAGGGCATCAGCCATATGCATAAGTATTTACCTCACTTTTTATCAGAGAGATTCTACTGTTATAGCTTGGGAATCGTAAGCCCCCTAGGGGGATATAAAAATGTACAGATTTTGTTTTATGAGACAAAGAGAGCGCTTTTGTAACCTGTACTACAGTTCATGATAATACGGACAGATATCCTCATAGCTGCCATCCTTCATGCGGAAGCCCTTCGGAATCACCCCTAACTGCACAAATCCCAGACGCTCATATAAATGTCTTGCATGTATATTTGTACGAACAACCGCATTGAACTGCAGGACCCCAAAGCCATGCTTCTTTCCCTGTACAAGGCAGTCCTTCACCAGCATCTCACCGATATGACGGCCTCTGAATTTCTTCTTTACTGCATAGCTGGCATTGCAGATATGTCCGCATCTGCCGACATTGTTTGGATGCAGAATATAAAGACCATAGATGTCTCCATCTTCTTCTGCGACTGCTGTATAAGTCTGGGAAGCAAAGAAAGCACGTGCTCCTTCTTCATTGAGATTCTCTTCCTGCGGGAAAGCGATACCATCCTCTACAACTTCATTCCAGATCTCCATCATTTCCTGAAGATCATCTTCTCTGTATTCTCTTACTACCATATATAATCTCAACTTTCGTTTGAGCATTATACCACGAAGAAAAAGACCGTACGTCATCAGACATACGGTCAATCAGTTGTTTCTATTCAGGATCGATTAAGCACCGAGTTCAGCAAGAACATCGAGTGTACCTGTGAAATAGTCAGAGAAAGTTGCAACCTTATCCAGGAATGCCTGAACTGCTTCATCATCTTCGCCGCCTACTTCCTTAGGCAGATACATCTGAACCTTTACGAGCTTGTTCTTGAGAGTCATGAACTGCATGTTGGAGTTGCAGACTGTGGATACATCGTTCAGAGCAGCTTCAGCTTCAGCGAACTTAGCAGCAGCTTCTGTGCAGACAGCCAGCTTATCTTCAGCACCGTCAACATCAGCCAGCAGAGCAGTTGCTTCATCAACAGCAGCAGCGACAGCAGCCCAACCTTCAGTAATCGCAGCAACACCATTGTTTGTCTGTTCTGCATATGTTTCAACTTCTACAGGAGCACTGGGTGTGCTGTCACCGGAAGAAGAAGCAGCGGGTGCAGGTGCAGGCTTGGAGCCACATGCTGTAGCTGAAAGAAGAGCAGCAGTAAGCAGTGTCTTCAGAAGTGCAGATTTGATGTTGTTGTTTTTCATATTTTTCCCTCCAATTGCCGGTTCATGAATACCTCCGGCTTAAATCGATACAGTTTCAATGCAGTATGTTCAGAGTATGCCAGCCCCTGAATACTTATATCTGTGTCGTGTGAGGGTATGATACAAAATAGCTTTTTTCCCTGCAACACAAAAATGTAAATTTTCTCGGAAATTGCTATGTTATGAAATTGTTTTCTGTAAACTCTTTCATTTATATACATTTTTGATTACTTGCAGATTATGTTCTTTACTTATGATGATCCTCTGAGTTATGGAAAGCAGAAAAAAGAGGCAGATCTATACATCTGCCTCTTCAAATTCACTCAGGATCAGAGCGTTTGTGCATATCCGCAGGCATCGAGAACTGCCTTTGCGATATTGCCGGATCTGTTAGCATCACCCATAACAATTACATTATCAAATGCTTCTTCAAATTCAGCCAGACCTTCATTGTTGGGCTTGACACCGATTGCCAGTACAACAGTATCTGCCTTGATCACAGATTCTTCCTGTGTCTTTGTATTCAGTACCTTAACGCCGTCTTCTGTGATTTCCAGAACCTTTGTATTTGTCTGTACGCCGACACCCATCTTTGCAAAGCGGATCTTGAAATCAGCCTGTACGGAACGGTAGAGACCATTGCCGATATCCGGCATCATTTCCAGAATTGTGGAATTATTACCCTTAGCCTTGATGGTTTCTGCAGTTTCCATACCGGTTTCACCGCCGCCGACAACAACAACGTCACCTGTCACTGTCTTTACACCGGACAGCACTTCCTCGGCTGTTACGACATTGCATCTGTCTACACCGGGGATATTGGGAACGATCGGTGTTCCGCCAGCCGCAAACAGAACTGCCTTCGGATTCAGTTCCTTCACATTTTCAACAGTTGCCTTTGTATTCAGTCTTACTTCAACACCGCTTCTTTCCACTCTTGTAATCAGAGAATTCTTATAAGCATTGAGCTTTTCCTTCAGGATCGGCTTATCGGCCAGATTCAGCTGACCGCCCAGTGTCTCTTCCTTTTCGAACAGTACAGGTTCAAAGCCTCTTTCCTTCAGTGTCAGAGCTGCATACATACCGGCAGGACCGCCGCCGACGATGGCAACCTTTTCACCATTGCCGTTCTTCTCCATTGTGCCGAATTCCACTTCTCTGCCGCACTTGGGATTGACTGCACATTCGATATGATTACCGGAGTTAAGAACTTTGAAGCAGTACAGGCAGCCGATGCACTTGTTGATTTCATCTGCTCTGCCTTCTTTTGCCTTATTCACCCATTCCGGATCGGCAAGATGAGGTCTGCCCAGGGCGATATAGTCGCATACGCCTTCTTCCAGAAGCGCTTCACCGACTTCAGGATCCTTGATGTTGTTTGTAGCAATCACAGGAATGGATACAACCTGCTTGATTGCTGTGGCAAGATGCTTCTTCCATGCCTGCGGATAAGATGCAGGTTCAATGATTGTAGGTGCAGATTCATAGATACCGCAGGAAATGTTGATCACATCAATGCCTGCCTTTTCAAGAACTGCCGCAATCTTGCATGCTTCATCCAGCTTCAGGCCGCCTTCTACATATTCATCTGCGGAAATACGTACAGAGAGCACAAAGTTCTTCGGTGTCATGGCACGGATACCGCCTATGATTTCCAGAAGCATTCTCATTCTGTTTTCCAGACTTCCACCATACTGGTCTGTTCTCTTGTTTGTATAGGGAGACAGGAATTCACCTAACAGATAACCATGAGCAGCGTGCAGTTCTACACCATCCATACCGGCAATCTGGCAGAATACAGCACCTGTGATAAACTGGCGAATCAGTGCCTTGACTTCATCTGTTGTCAATTCTCTGGGTTCTTCCTGTGTTACCTTACATGTTACAACGGAAGGAGCTACAGGCTGATAGCCGCCTGTAATGGACTTCTTGTTTTCACGTCCGGGATGCTGAAGCTGAACAAGAATCTTTGTACCGTACTTATGTACTCGGTCAGCCAGTCTCTGCAGATGTGCTACATGAGACATCTTTGTAGCTCCCATCTGGTTGGGAGTACCGATACCTGCTGTATCATCAATACGTGTGATTTCGGTAATGATGAGACCTACACCGCCCTTTGCACGTTCTTCGTAGTAACGGATGATGTGTTCGTTTGTATCGCCGTTAGGCTCTGCCAGAGCAACCGCCATAGCGGGCATTACAACACGGTTCTTCAGACGAAGGGAACCAATCTGTCCCTTCTCGAAAATCTTAGGATATGCCATTATGTTTTCCTCCTGATGCATACGCATCCTGTTATATGTATTATCCCATTCTCCTTGCTCTTAAGTCGGA
>JAZUHS010000065.1:0-7885 GCA_045641845.1 Bulleidia sp.
CTTGCTCTACCTTATCAGGATCTGACAATTATGGAAGCCTGCCTCAAGTGCAAGGTTCACTATATCGATACAGCTAACTACGAAGCTGAAAATACAGAAGATCCTGCATGGCGTGCAGTTTATGAAAAGAGATGGGAAGAAATGGGCTTCTCCGCATACTTTGACTACTCCTGGCAGTGGGCATACATGGACCGCTTCAAGGAAGCTGGCATCACAGGTATTCTCGGTACAGGCTTTGATCCCGGTGTTACTTCCGTCTTCTCCGCATATGCACTGAAGCATTACTTCGATGAAATTCATACCATCGATATTCTCGACTGCAATGGCGGCGATCATGGCTACGCTTTCGCTACAAACTTCAATCCGGAAATCAACCTGCGTGAAGTATCCGCTCCCGGTTCCTATTGGGAAGATGGCAAGTGGATTGAAATTCCTGCCATGAGCATCAAGAGAGAATATGACTTCCCGGAAGTAGGTATGAAGGATATGTACCTGCTTCATCATGAGGAAATCGAATCTCTGGCTAAGAACATTCCCGGTGTCAAGAGAATCCGTTTCTTCATGACATTCGGTCAGAGCTATCTGACACATATGAAGTGTCTGGAAAATGTAGGTATGCTCTCTACTACTCCGATTAACTTCAACGGCACTGAAATCGTTCCGATTCAGTTCCTGAAGGCACTGCTGCCTGATCCTGCAACACTTGGTCCCCGTACTGTGGGCAAGACCAACATCGGCTGCATCTTCACAGGTATTAAGGATGGCAAGGAAAAGAGCATCTACATCTACAATGTCTGCGATCATCAGGAATGCTATAAGGAAGTTGAATCTCAGGCAATTTCCTATACAACAGGCGTACCGGCAATGATCGGTACAATGATGCTGTTAAAGGATCTCTGGAAGAAGCCCGGTGTTTATACAGTTGAAGAATTCGATCCGGATCCTTACATGGAAGCACTCAACCAGTATGGTCTGCCCTGGGTTGTTGTAGAAAACCCTGTTCTGGTTAAGTAATCATGCAGTTTCATGAACTGCCGACGCCCTGTTTTGTCATTGACGAAGGAAAGCTGCAGAAGAATCTTGAGATCCTTCGTTATGTCCAGAAGGAAACAGGTGCGAAGATACTGCTTGCCCAGAAGTGCTTCTCCAATTTCTTTGAGTATCCGCTGATTGCAAAGTACATCAGCGGTACAACTGCCAGCGGTATCTATGAAGCCCGTTTAGGCTATGAGGAAATGGCAAGTAAGTGCGGTACGGAGAATCATGTCTTTGCCCCGGCGTATCCTGAAAAGGATATTCCGGAACTGGCAAAGATCTGTGATCATATCATCTTCAATTCCAAGGCACAGCTGTTAAAGCATAAGCCTGTCGTCGATGCTGTTAATGCTGAGACGGGAAAGCATACAGAGGTCGGTGTACGCATTAATCCTGAATGTTCTACACAGGAAGGACATGCAATCTATGACCCCTGTGCACCCGGTTCGAGAATGGGGATTCGTCTATGTGATTTTGATGAAGAGATCATGGCGAATATTGATGGTATTCACTTCCATACGCTCTGTGAACAGAACTCCGATGATCTGGAAACAACACTCAAAGCTGTGGAAGAGAAGTTCGGTGCATATCTGCATCGAGTGAAGTGGCTGAACATGGGCGGCGGTCATCACATTACAAGAGATGACTATGATGTCGAAAGACTGATTCGTCTGATCGGACATATGAAGGAAACATATAACGTAGAAGTTTATCTTGAACCCGGAGAAGCAGTTGCACTCAATGCCGGCTATAACGTCACAAGCGTTATGGACATTGTTGAAAACGGACTCCCGATCCTGATTCTGGATACTTCTCCGTCCTGTCATATGCCGGATGTTCTGGAAATGCCTTACCGTCCGCCGCTTAGAAACAGCGGGGAAGCAGGGGAAAAGAAATATACTTATCGTCTTGCCGGAAATACATGTCTGGCCGGGGATGTGATCGGAGATTACTCCTTCGATGAACCGGTACAGATCGGTGATCGTCTTGTCTTTGAAGACATGGCGATCTACTCCATGGTCAAGACCAATACATTCAACGGCATCCCGCTGCCTGCCATCGCTGCGATGGATAAAACAGGCGAGTGCAGAATTGTCCGTACATTTGACTACAGCGATTTCCGCAATCGCTTAGGCTAACGAAATCAGGAGAGGGGAAAGGAATGAAGAAGATCACCTTGAAGGAAAACGGCTTCCGTATGCCGGCTGAGTTTGAAAAGCATTACGGTACGATGATGATCTGGCCCGAACGACCCGGTTCCTGGCAGAATGGCGCTGCCGCTGCCCGCAGGGCCTTCAGTGAAATTGCACTGTCCTTAGCCGAACATGAAGAAGTATTCATGTTTGTATCTGAAAAGGGAATGGAAAGTGCAGAGGCAATGCTGAAGAGTGAACATATTCATCTGATCCCCTTTGATACAGATGACGCCTGGGCCCGTGATACCGGTGCTACTTACGTTATTAATGATGCAGCACATGAACGTATCGGTATCGACTGGCAGTTCAATGCCTGGGGCGGTACATATGATGGTCTGTATGCTTCCTGGGATCAGGATCAGTTAGCGGCAGGCAAGATCTGCGAAGTTACAGGTGATGCATCGTTTGACATGCGTGAATTTGTACTGGAAGGCGGATCTATTCATGTGGATGGTGAAGGGACATTGCTTACAACCGAGGAATGTCTGTTATCACCCGGCAGAAACCCTGAGATGAGCAGAGAAGTGATAGAGGAAACACTGAAGCAGTGTCTGAATCTTGAGAAGATCATCTGGCTGCCAAAGGGTATCTATAACGATGAAACCAACGGTCATGTCGATAACTTCTGCTGCTTCACTGCACCGGGAAAGGTGCTATTGGCATGGTGCGATGATCCTGCAGATCCTCAGTATGAAGCAAGCCATGCTGCCTATGAAATCCTGAGCAGTACGACAGACGCAAAAGGAAGAAAGCTTGAGATTGCAAAGCTTCCTATTCCTGCTGTACCTGTATGCATTGAACAGGAAGATCTTGAAGGCTATGAGTTTGAAGAAGGTGAAGATGTCCGTGAACTTGGCGAACGTCTTGCCGCAAGCTATGTCAATTTCTATATCGCTAATGGTATTGTTCTGGTGCCGCAGTTCGGTGGTGTCAATGAAGCAAGTGATGCCGAAGCGATCCGCATCCTGAAGGAACAGTTCCCGTCTCACAAAGTCAAAGGCATTATGGCCAGAGACATTCTGACCGGCGGAGGCAATATTCACTGCATTACACAGCAGATTCCGGAGAAATAAGTATGAGAAAGATTAAAGTTGCTGCAATACAGATGCAGTGTTCCGCAATTGTGGAAGAAAACATTCAGAAGGCTGACAGAATGGTACGTGAGGCTGCTGCCAATGGTGCTCAGGTAATTCTGCTTCCTGAACTGTTTGAGCGTCCTTACTTCTGTCAGGAAAGACGCTATGAGTACTATGCATATGCCAAGAGTGTTGAAGAGAATGATGCTGTCAATCATTTCAAGGCAGTCGCTAAGGAACTTGGTGTCGTAATGCCTGTCAGCTTCTACGAAAGAGATATCAACCGTCTCTATAACACCATCGCCATGATTGATGCCGATGGTACAGTCCTTGGTATTTACCGCAAGACACATATTCCGGATGATCACTATTATCAGGAGAAGTTCTACTTCACACCTGGTGATACAGGCTTCAAGGTATGGAATACACGCTTCGGACGCATTGGTGTCGGCATCTGCTGGGATCAGTGGTTCCCGGAAACTGCACGTTCTATGGCTGTGATGGGTGCGGAGATGCTGCTGTATCCGACAGCGATCGGTTCCGAGCCGATTCTCAATGTCGACTCTTCCGGACACTGGAGACGTGTCATGCAGGGTCATGCCGCTGCTAATCTGATGCCGGTCATTGCCGCTAACCGCATTGGTCTTGAAAAGGTAGAACCCTGTGAAGCAAATGGCGGTCAGAAGAGTGAACTGGTATTCTACGGCAGTTCCTTTATTGCCGACAGTACCGGTGAACTGGTAGCTGATGCCGGTAAGACTGAAGAATCAATTCTTTACGCGCAGTTTGATCTGGATGCGATGGATGAGGAGCGTCTCAGCTGGGGATTGTTCCGTGATCGCAGACCGGAAACATATATTCTCTAAGATGCAGTAAGCATCTGTTTGCGGATATCGAAAAGATATCCTGACGTTATGTCAGTACATTAGAGGGGAAAAGTTATGAAGACTATTGTATGCAAATTCGGCGGTTCTTCCGTAGCTGATGCAGGTCAGATCCGTAAGGTTAAGGCCATTGCGGAAAGCAATCCGGAAAGAAAATTCATTGTCGTATCCGCTCCCGGCAAGAGAAATGATAAGGATATCAAAATTACCGATCTTCTTTACAGATGCTACAGCATCGCAGAGAAGAAGGAAGACTTCAGTGAAGTACTCGGTATGATCAAGGACAGATATGCCTCTATTATCAAAGATCTTCAGATTGAATTTGATCTCGATGCAGAGTTTGCTCTGATCGAGGAAAGCCTGAAGACAAATCCCCGTGAGGATTATGCGGCAAGCCGCGGTGAATATCTGAATGCTCGTATCATTGCCCGTTACTTCGGCTATGATTTCCTGGATCCTAAGGACTTCTTTGTCTTTGATGATGAAGATGAACTGATGGAAGAAGAAACATATAAGAAAACTGCAGAAGCACTGACCAATGCCAATCGTTCCGTCATTGCCGGTTTCTACGGATCCCGTCCTAATGGCGAGATCGTTACTTTTGACAGAGGCGGTTCTGATATTACAGGTTCCGTGATTGCCAAGGCGATTCATGCGGATATGTATGAAAACTGGACTGATGTATCCGGTATTCTGCGAGCCGATCCCCGTATCGTTGAGAATCCTGAAACGATTGACTTCATTACCTACAAGGAATTAAGAGAACTGTCTTCCATGGGCTTCTCCGTATTCCATGAAGATGCAGTTCTTCCGGTCAAGGAAGCAGAGATTCCTATCAACATCCGCAATACCAACCGTCCCGAAGATCCCGGTACATTGATTGTTCCGGAACTTCCCGAAGATTATGTGCTGCGTGACATGACCGGTGTTGCCGGTAAGATGAGCTTTGTCTCCATGCAGATTCAGAAGGGCAGAATGTCCAAGGAAAAGGACTTCAGCTATAAAGTCATGGATCTTTTTGAGGATGAAGATGTCTGGATTCAGCATATCTCCAAGGGTGTTGATACAATCTCCTTGATTCTGGATGGTGAAGAATACGAAGAACATAGAAATGTACTGATGCAGAGACTCTATGATGAACTCAAGCCGGATGTGATTACAGTCGAAGAGAATCTTTCTCTGATTGCCATTATCCGTGACCGTCTGTCCTATACCAAAGGTGTTGCGGCAAAGGTATTTGAGACTCTGTATGAACATGATATTGATGTACGTATGATTGAACACGGTTCCAGTTATCTGAATATCATTTTTGCTGTACAGGACAAGGACTATAAGAAGGCCATTCAGGCGATCTACTACGGTCTGATCTACTGATATAAAGCACAGAAAAGTATAGATAACTGCTAAGAGTGCAAATATAATGTAAAGGAATAGCAGTGTAGAATAATCAAACAGAAAGAAGGCAGAAGTTATGAAGAAGAAGTTAACAGCAGTATTATTTGCAATGATGCTTGCTCTTGCAGGATGCAGCGGAAGCAAGAAGACAGTTATCATTGATATCGGTGAAGTCGGCAAACTTAATAGCTTAGCTATGATGGAGAGGCAGGAAGGTCTTACTGGCATTGAACAGCTCAATGATACAGTTACTGTTACTGTTAAAAAGGATGGTACATATTATTTCTATGCAACAGATGACAGCGGTAAGGAAGTTGAAATTATCCTGACTGTGCAGAATGGTGACGTCAGTGTGAAAACAGAAGACGGTGCCGATGTTACTTACACAGTGAAATAATACTTAATACAATCTGCTAACAAGAATATCGATCAGAAACGGAGGTTATCTCCGTTTTTGTTTTTATGCAGAGGAAAGCTTCGCATTCCTGCAGGCAGACCATTTTGGGAAAATATACAGAGATGATGTCGGTTATGCTTCAGCACTGATATACAGCAATGAGCATACGAAGACTTATACTTATTATTGTTGTCTTAGTTATGTTAATTGAAGAAGTGAATCATGTATTCATAGCTTATAATGTTGCGGTAAAGTGAGGTAATGCATATGGACGCAATGATGACTGCGGTGAATGCCGTTGTACCATATCTGATCTATCTGATGCTTGGCTCTTTCTTTCGTCGAACGAATGTGACGGATGAACCGTTTTTGAAGAAACTGAATTCGTGGGTTTTCCTGGCGATTTTCCCGATCACGATGTTTGCCAATACACATAAGCTGAAGTTTGAATTTGCCAGTGCCATCAAAGTAATAACAGTAGGCGGTATCCTGATTGCCTTACTGATTACGTGTTCTGTACTGGTGATCAATCGTCTCAATATGGATAACTCTCGAAGAGGTGTCATTGCCCAGGGTATGTACCGTTCCAATACTGTTCTTTTTGCCTTAGGACTTGCCGAGAGTGTACTTGGTGAAGAGGGCGCAGCATTGGCTGCTGTTACGGTTGCACTGTTTGTACCGATCTATAACGTTATAGCGATTGTGATGCTGGAGTCCTATCGAGGCGGAAAGACGGATGCAAAGAGTCTTGTAAAGAAGATTCTGAAGAATCCTCTGTTTATGGGGGCAGCTGCAGGTGTGCTGTTCTCATTAACCGGCTTTGTTCTTCCTGAAGTACTGGAATCTACCATCAGTAAGCTTTCCGGAATGGCAACACCTCTTGCGTTGATTGCGTTAGGCGGAACCATGAAGATGAGTTCCATTAAGAAGGATATGCGTGTTATTGCTATCGTATCCGAATTGAAGATGGTAATTGTACCTGCGATCGTTGCATCTGTATGTGTGCTTACAGGCATGACATCTGTAGAAACATTTGTGGTATTCATTCTTTTTGCAACACCGATTGCCGTATCTTCCTATCCCATGGCTGTAAACATGGGCGGAGATGGAGATCTTGCCGGGGAACTTGTAGCAGTTACTACGATTGTTTCTGTAGTCACACTGTTTGGATGGATTACCGTACTGCGTATGCTGGCAGTGATCTGATATATCTTGTCAATGATTAAGGCTGTAAGGAAACGACGTATCAGCGTCAGTATCCCTGCAGTCTTTTAGTTTATGACGGAGCTGAAGAAGTACGGTCTTAAGGCTGCATGTGTATTTTGATGTATCGGGATAGTCAATCCATATAATTTCGGATATGATTTTTAAGCGTACTGTTCGGTGATGAATGAAAAAGTGCGAATCATCAAAGGGACGTTTATGATATCATTGCCTGTGTCTGCTTTGGCAGCAGGATGTTTTCTGGTACATTCGGGAAAAGAGTATCATGCATCAGTGAAGAAGCAGGTCACAAACGGAGTGATTCGATAATCGAAGCACGCAGTAGCTGTGTGCGGATCAGTTTTTCTTTAAAGTTTTATTTGCTTGATCATGTTATAACGTAATTAATCAGTGAGGAAATTATTATGCGAAAGAGTTTTAGCGGAATCATAGCACGTCTGTTCTGGATGCTGTCTGTGCTGATCGTCAATCTGATTCCTGCCAATGTCATGGCATTTGAGACAGAAGCTCTGCCGGAGCGTGAACTGTCACAGGATGTACTGGATCTGAATGGCTTTTATCTTGCCTCCGACAATGTTCTGATAAAAGAAGATGCGGGTCATGGATACCTGCTTCGTCTTGGCAGAGGCGGAAGCTGTGAAGGGGAAGCCAGCGTTACTGTGCGTATGGCAGACTTTA
>JAZUHS010000066.1:0-12574 GCA_045641845.1 Bulleidia sp.
AGAAGACTTCCATCAAGGATATCAAGGGCGGTACAGCCGGCAATGTTGTATGCCGTAACTGCTATGTCGTTGTAGAACCTAATACTTTCTCTGCTAAGATGCTGGAAGACTGGTTCAATAACAACAACATCGAATATACAATCGAAGAAACAGAACAGGGTGTAAAGATCTCTGTACAGGGTGTGGCAGCACATGCATCCATGCCGGAACTGGGTGTCAATGCTCTGGACTACCTGATGGTAGGTCTGAGAACTGCAGGTTTCCAGGATCCGTTTGTTGATTTCTACAATACACACTTCGGTCTCTATACAGACGGTACAGGGCTTGGCTGCAAGTGCTCCGATGAATACGGTGCCTTAACAGCAAATAACGGTGTCATTGCCATGCAGGATGGTGTCATCTCCGGCAATGTCGATATCCGTTTCCCTGTAACACTGAATGTCCGCAAGGTGACAGCAATGATGAAGGACAATCTGGAAGATGAAGGCGGTATCATCGAAATCGTTCGTACACATGAACCTCTGTTCTTCCCTGTTGATTCTCCGATCGTCAAGTCTCTCTTAGAAGCATATCAGGAAGTGACAGGTGACATGGAAACTCAGCCGATGACAATCGGCGGCGGTACATATGCCAAGGGCATTGATAACACAATCGCCTTCGGCTGTGCATTCCCGGGTCATGACTATCACATTCATGATGCCAACGAAGAATGCCCTGTAGATGAACTGCTGAAACAGGCTGAAATCTACGTTGCGGCAATTCTCAAGCTGCTGAGTATTTAACAAATTCCTGAAGGCGTCCTGCCCGATAACGGCAAGACGCTTTTCTTTAGCCGTGCTATAATGGCTTCATGAAAAAAGCGGCTATTATCTACGACTTCGATAAGACATTGTGTACAAAGGATATGCAGGAGTATTCCCTGATTCCTTCTCTTGGCTATGAGGCCGGAGAATTCTGGGATGAAGTGACGGAGCTGGCATTGCGCAATCAGATGGATGCGATCAGTGCGTACCTTTACCTTCTGCAGAAGAAGTTCGCTGAACAGGGCAAACCCCTGCGCCGTGAGGACTTCATCCAGCCCGGTCATGAGATTGTGCTGTATCCGGGTGTGGAGAGCTGGTTCAGACGTATCAATGAATATGGCAGAAAAGCCGGCTTCATGATTGAACACTATATCATCTCCAGCGGTATGAGCGAGATTATCGAAAGTACTTCGATTGCCCCGCAGTTCCGCAAGGTGTATGCCTGCCGCTATTTCTACAATGATGAAGGAACTGCCGAGTGGCCAGCAAGAATCGTCAACTATACAACCAAGACACAGTATCTCTTCCGTATCAACAAGCAGGTGCTGGATGAGAATGACGATGCCGAAGTCAACGACTATGTCGATCCTAAGAAGCGTCCGGTTCCCTTTACCAGGATGATCTATATCGCCGATGGCTTAACCGATGTACCGTGCATGCGGGTGGTGCGCATGAACGGTGGTAAGTCCATTGCGGTATACAACAGTGCATCCGATAAGGCAAGAAAGACAGCTGAGAAGCTGATTGCAGATGGCAGAGCGGACTATATGTCTCAGGCAGACTATACAGAAAACAGTGATATGGAATCACTGGTGAAGAAGATTATTGATCACTTCAAGGCGGATACAGAGCTGGAAGAACTGGAGGGTAAATACAGATGACAAAGAAGAGAAAACTGAAACTGCTGAAATACCTTCCTAAGACTGCGGAAAAGAAGCCGGTGAAACAGCGGTCTGTGCAGAAGGGCAGAAAGCTGGACTATATGCGTGTAATTCTGCTGGTGCTGTTTGTGACCATTACCGTCGGTCCTTTGTTCAGTGCCTGTGTGCGCGGATTCTCCGGACATGTCAATGTCGTTATTGATGTTGCCTATGGCGGTGACAGTTATGGCTATGAAGGACTGCTCAGAGAAAATGATGTCTGTGAAAAGGTCGCAGGCTATTTAGTGGAAATGCTGCAGAATGATGATCACTTCACTGTATCCCGTACGCATGAAGCCGATGAAGCAATGGTTATGAGTGACCGTATCGCGGTCATCGAAAAGGACAAGGCGGATATCGTTCTCAGTCTGCATGCCGACGGCAATCCGAATTCCTCCTGTTCCGGTATGATCGTCTATGCCGATCCGCCCGGTTCAAAGACACATGAGGAATCCCTGCGTCTGGCCAATACAATTGCCGGTGCCTTCAGAAACGGCAGCTGGGAGCCGGTTGTCAATTATATGTACTATGAACCTTCTGCACATACAGATGCTGAATTCATCATCAAGCGTGTGCCGGAGAGTGATCTGAATAACTACAAGCTCAAGAGCTGGCCGATGATGGAACAGTGCAGTGCACCGGTCGTCATCTCTGATGCCTTCTATGTTACCAATAAGAATGATGTGGCAAGATGGGGTAATGAAGAAGCTTATAAAGAAGCCGCAGAGCTGTATTACAAGGCTCTGAAGCTTACTTACGGCTTTGGTGAGTAAAGATATCATTATATGGGTAATACAGCGGAGAATGCGTGGAAACGTGCTCTCCGCTGTATTGTGTTATGATGAAGATAACAAAAATGTCGAAAAGACGGAGGACCATCATATGAAAGTATTTCTGGAACTGGGCGATCGCTATGCCGCTAAGAGCGACTGGAAGGATTTTGCCCTGACGAAGTTTTGTCTGGCTTCCATGGGTGTGATGCTTGGCACCATGGTCGTAGAGAGTAAGAAACCTGCTGTCAGAGCTGCCGCTGCCGGTGTATTTCTGGCAACCTATGTACCGTTAATGACCAAGGTATATGGTGTTGCGAAGGAAATGGCAGAAGAAAAGAAGAAAACTGAATAAGGAAAGAGAACGGACACGTCAGGAGGAGAAGACTGACGTGCCCGTTTTCTGTATTCAGATCTTAATGGAACATACCGCACTGTTATGGACGATGTACTTTACCGTACCGACAGCTTCTTCACCGATGCGGTCATACAGACGGCCGGCACTCCAGCTTTCACCGATACGGGTGCGTACGCTGTTGGCAACATGACCGATGACACCCATACCTTTGAGATAGACCTGGATGGCTTCTGTGTCATATTCGTTATCATGATCCTTCTTCAGTGTGACCTTCATACCTTCTTTCAGGAAGGAGGAGCCCTGATGATAGTTTGTACCTGTGAGTGTGAAATAAACCTTTGTCATAACCGTTACCTCCGATGCATTCACATTATGGAATCCGGTATGTACAAATAAATGTACTGAATAACAAAAAGATGAAAAAAGAGGAAATCCGAAGATCTCCTCTCTTGAAGCAGTGCTTATTCAGCGATGGCAGCGGCAGCGTTTGCGCCTGCGACCTTACCGAAGCGTACGGAAGAGCCGATGGCTACACCGCAGCTGGGATATTCATCACCGAAGATACCGGAGAATGCTGTTTCACCGGCAGCGTAGAGATTGGGAATGACGGTACCGTCTTCTGTCAGTACATGTGCATCCATATCTGTGACAAGACCGCCGAATGTAACAGTGTAGTTGGGATTCATCTGAATCGCGAATAATGTGCCTTCCAGCTTCTGCATGTATTCTGCAGGCTTGCCGAAGTCATCATCTGTACCCTTTTCACACAGTTCATTGTAGCGTGCAACTGTTGCGGTCAGTGTATCAGGATCAACACCGATCAGAGCTGCCAGTTCTTCTGCTGTTTCCGCTCTGGGTGTATTTTCCATCATCATACCGTACTGAGCAGTAGGATTAGGATCGGCAGCACTTGCAATATAGAAGCCAAGCTGTGCACCGGACTTGTGCAGAGCAGTAGCGACATGGGACTGGTATGTGTATTCATCAACGACTCTTTCACCCTTGTCATTGACGATCAGACCGCTTTCTTCATTGATGCCGACACCGCATGTGAAGGATACGAATACTTCCTGTACACCTGCAGGCTGATCATACTTGGCACCAAGTTCCTGTGCCATGGTGATGCCTTCACCGATATTGCCGCGGGGAGTGGATGTAACGTAGCCGGGGATACCGAGGTATTCGTTCATTTCGTGGTTCTGTGCATAGCCGCCTGTAGCCAGAATGACCTGCTTTGCCTTGACTTCGAAAGGCGTGCCGTCTGTATATTCACCCTTGACGCCTGTGACTGCACCGCCTTCGGAAACAAGAGATGTAACATGAGCTTCTGTCACAAGTTCAGCACCTGCTTCAGTCATAGCTGTGTAGAGAGGAACTGTGATCTGACCGCCGTGACCGGAAGTCTGACCGCCGCCGCCCTTGGTATTCATGACTCTCCAGGGAGTGATGGAGGAGTGGATCGGTTCAACGTTGATGATTTCAACACCGAGACCTTCCAGCCAGCTGACATCATCAAGAGCGTTATCGCAGAAGTACTTCAGCTTTTCATCATCGACCAGATCACCGCCGACACTCTTGAGGTATGCGTACAGATCATCTGCTGTATCACCTGTATAGCCCTGTGCTTCCTGATACTTTGTGCCGGCAGCGACAAGCTTGCCGCCGGATAATGTAGTTGCACCACCGGCAATACCCTGCTTTTCAACAACCAGAACCTTTGCGCCGTTTTCAGCAGCTGTGATTGCTGCGGACATACCGGCAGCACCGGCACCGACAACAAGAACATCTGTTTCATAGGACGCAGGCTTTTCTGTCTTTTCAACAGGAGCACTCTTCAGTGCGTCAACATCCAGACCTGCTTCTTCACACGCAGCTGTGACTGCATTGAGAATGGCATTGGAAGTGATGGTAGCACCGGTAACGGTATCAAGACCTAAGGACTGGTTTTCTACAATCAGCTTCGGGAATGTGGACTGCGGGGAAGTAGGCATACCCTGACCTACACCATAAGTTTCAACACTTGTCAAAGTAACATCAGTGATTGCGCCTTCTTCAATTGTGACCTGAGCGCTCAGTTCACCATTCATGCCATTGGCAGTGCCTGTGAATGTACCGCTGATCCCGGGTTCAGCGGAGGATACGGGTGCACTGGATACTGCGGAGGTACAGCCTGCACACAGCAGAAGTGCGACGGAAACGGAAATTATCTTCTTCATATCTGCTCCTTTCGTTTCGTTTATATAAGCATTATAGACACGGTATTGTGCGTATAGAATAGCATTTCCTATATTACGGGATATAAAAATGTACAGGTTTTTTCGATGTGTACACAGGATGCAGGCAGTCGTTCATACTGCTATACTTGAAGCATGGAAAAGACAATTTATGCAGGAACATATACAAGTTCCGGAAGTAAGGGCATCTACAGATTCACTTTCAATGAAGGTAAGTTAGGTGAAGCTGAAGTATTTGCCGAAATCAAGAATCCCAAATATATCACCATCAATGATGGCATGATCTCTGCAGTATGTGACTTTGATCTGGGCAGCGGCGCTGCTTTAATCAATGAGAACGGAAGAGTTGTAAGCAGAGTGAATTATGAAAGAGAAACATCCTGCTATATCGGCAGAAACGGTGATCTGATCTACACTGCAAACTATCATGCAGGTACCTTTACAGTACTGGAGGAGAAGAACGGTATGCTGCAGCTGGTAAGAACAGTGCATATTCAGGATCTGGCCGGATGTCATCAAGTGCTGTTATGGCAGAATCGACTGCTGGTTCCCTGCTTATTCCTGGATCGTGTCATGATCTATGATGAACAGCTTAACCGTATCGGTTCCATTCGTTTCCCCGAAGGAACAGGTCCTCGTCATGGTGTATTCTCCAAGGATGGCGAATATCTGTACCTGGTGTCTGAATTAAGCAATGAACTGTTTATCATTCATACCGGTGACTGGTCTGTTGTAGACAGTATCTCTGTACTTCCCAATGGTGAAAAGAACAAGAGAGATACTGCTGCGATCAGAATCAGTGAGGATGAAAAGCATGTCTATGTTTCAACAAGAACCATGGATATCATCTCTGTGGTAGATGTTGAAGATCATAAGCTGAAGCTTGTACAGACAGTATCCTGCGGCGGCAGACATCCTCGCGATTTCATCCTCTGTGATGGCTATCTGTTAAGTGCAAACCGTTTCACCAATGATGTATGTGCATTTGAAATCAATGAAGATGGTACAGTCGGTAAGATGACTTCCCGTACTCTGGTCAAGGAACCTGTATCTCTGGTCGTAGGTTAAGCTATGTACGCAGACTACCATTTACATACGGAATTCAGTGATGACTCTGAAGAACTGATGGAAAAACAGGTTGAGGCTGCGATTGCAAAAGGCCTTGAGGAAATGTGTGTGACGGATCATGTCGACTATGGTATCAAGCGTGACTGGGATGATCCCAGGGGTATGCTGTACCGTGGTATGGATGGCAATGTCGGTGATGGTGAGGGAATGATGCCCTGTGCCAATGTTGACTATCCGGCATATTTCGCTAAGCTCGATCGTATGCGTCAGCTGTATGGAGATCGTATTGTGATCAGGAATGGTCTGGAGTTCGGTATTCAGAGCATTACTGTAGAAGACTATGAAAAGCTGTATGCGAAGTATCGTGAACAGCTCGACTTTGTTCTGTTCTCCATGCATCAGGTGGATAATCTGGAATTCTGGACACAGGATTTCCAGCGTGGCAGAACACAGCAGGAATACAACGAGAAGTATTACGATGAAATCTATAAGACCATGAAGATGTTCAAGGGCTACAGCTGTCTGGCCCATCTGGATCTTCTGGTTCGTTATGATGAAGCAGGTGTGTATCCCTTTGTTAAGGTAAAGGATCAGGTGGCTGAGATTCTGAAGCTGGTGATTGCGGATGGCAAGGGCATTGAGATCAATACTTCTTCATGGAAATATGGTCTTGCGGATACACAGCCTTCTCGTGATATCCTGCGTTTATATAAAGACCTGGGCGGCAGAATCATTACGATCGGTTCTGATGCGCATGTAACAAAGTATATCGGTGATCATGTGAAGGAAGCACAGGCAATCCTGCGTGATGAAATCGGTATGAAGGAAATCTGTACCTTTGATCGAATGGTACCGGTATTCCACAAGCTGTAATAGGAGAAACTATGGCAATTAAGGCAATCTTTCTGGATATTGATGGTACATTAACCAACAAGGATAAAATCATTACACCTGAAACAAAGAAGGCACTGCTGAAGGCACAGAGCAGGGGTGTCAAGCTTGTCATCGCTTCCGGACGTCCGCCGGGTGGTCTGTCCAAGTATGGCAATCAGCTGGATATGCAGAATAACAATGGTCTGTTTGTATGTTATAACGGTGCCCGTGTCATTGACTGCATGACCAATGAAGTACTGGTAGATGTGGCAATACCAAAGGAACTGGCGCGTGAGGTACTGGAACATGTGAAGAAGTTCAATGTGCGTCCGATGGTTACAACCGGCAAGCATATGACAGTAGAGAATGTCTATGACTGCATGATCAAGGATGGAGACAGAGTATTCAATGTGCTTGAATATGAAGCTCGTTCCAATGGCTATCTGTTAAAGGAAGCGGTGACAGTAGAGGATTATCTTACTGAACCTGTAAACAAGATCCTGACAGCCGGTGATTCCGCATACCTGCAGGAACATTATCAGGAAATGTCCGCACCTTTTGAAGGTAAGCTGTCCATGATGTTTACTGCCAACTTCTACTATGAATACATGCAGCTGGGAATCGATAAAGGAAAATCTTTATCAGAAGCGATGAACCGTCTTGGTATTGCCCGTGAGGAATGCATTGCCTTCGGTGATGCTGAGAATGATATCTCTATGCTTAAGTATGCAGGCATTGGCGTAGCCATGGGCAATGCGACAGATGCAGTCAAGGCAATCGCTGATGAGATCTGCGAAGATAACAACAGTGATGGTATTGCCAAGTGTCTGTATCGTCATATGCCTGAACTGTGTGACTGATCTGTCGTACTGCTTTGGAAATATAAGATCATTCGTTGAGATGGATGAGTAACTTCATTGCATCGATCTTCATCAGCTTGTTCGAGACACTGCAATAATCGATGACAGAGGAATCTAGGGATTCCTCTTTTCATTCGTGCGGGTATATCGAAATGAGTCTCTTAGATTCTTATCTTTTTTACATAGCGCGGGAAAAAGTGCATATAATAAATACGTCAAGACAGGGGTGCCTCTATGGCTGAGATGCGAAAGCAGTCCCTTATGACCTGATCTAGGTAATTCTAGCGTAGGGAGTCTGGAGTTTTTCACTCTTTCTACGCCTCGAAACGGAGGTGTTTTTTTATGAGCAGAACGAATTCAACGATCAAAGACATGGTGTTTATTGCACTGTACGCTGCACTTGCACTGGTACTGGACTATGTAAGTGCACTGATTCCTTTCCTGCAGATGCCTAATGGCGGCAGCATCAATCTTGCCGTGATTCCGGTGTTTGTAGCAAGCTACCAGCTGGGCTGGAAGAAGGGTGCTGTAACAGGCCTGATGTGGTGGTTAATCGGTACCATCATGGGTCTGAACAGCTGGTACCTGACGCCTATGCAGTATGCGCTGGACTACATTGTACCTGCCGCAATCTGCGGCTTCGCAGCTGCACTGCCTAAGCTCGGCAAGATTTCCAACATCTATACAGGTGTTACAGTCACAATGATTCTGAAGTTTGCCAGCCACGTACTTTCCGGTGTTTACTACTGGCCGCCGGAAGGTGCTGCCAGAGGTTCCGTACCGGCATGGACATATTCTGTTGGCTATAACATCTGGTACAACTTGGCAACAATGATCGTTGCGCTGATTCTGGTACCACTGCTGATCGGCAGACTGTCCCGTGTCCGCAAGGATTTCGTTGGTATCAAGGACTGAGTTAACGAAGACGGAGAGATCCGTCTTTTCGTATACTTGTTCTTTGCTGGAAAGGCATGATTAAAAGAACTTGTATTTCATACAGGAAATGTGAATTTGCAGAATCATGAAGTATACTTGTGCGTAAGGAGGAAACTCTATGAAGAAATGTGTGAAATGCAATGCGAGCATGAATGATGATGATCTGTTCTGTCCTAAATGCGGTACTAAGCAGATCAAAGGCAACGGTACAAAAAACACAAAGGTGAAAACTGCTGCAGGTGGAAAAACTCCTGTGAAAACTTCTTCCGGAAGTACTGCAGTGAAGAAAGAACCTGTGAAAAAGACAGCAGTGAAAGCTCCTGCAAAGAGAACGGTAAAAGCAGATGAGATTCCTCTTTCCAAAGCATTGATTGAGTATTATGACGGTGCATTTCAGCTGGAATACCGCAGGTATACACTGGAGGGAATCCTGAAGAAACTGAATGCGCAGAGAAACACTGCTCTGCAGCAGAAGAGTGATGCAGAGGTAAATCTGCAGAGAAATGCCAAGAAAGTTCAGGATCTCAACAGCCGCAGAAAGAACTACAAGCCGACAGCATTCAAGGCTGCTGAATTCAGACCGACGTCGCGTATGCCTTTGGTTATGTTTATTGAACTGGAAGACTATCTGAAATGGTGGCTGCCTTTCCAGTTGATTACTGCAGTACTGGCACTTACTGTATTTACTAAGAAGATGAACTCGATGCCGATGTTTATTGCGGTGCTTGTGGGATTGCCTCTGCTGCTGACATTCCTGGTTCCCTGGTGCATCAATTCCATTCAGAAAGCTGTGAATCATGCTAAGGATGAAAAGAGAAGGGAACAGTTCAACAAAGAACAGGATAAACGTCGTCGTGAACATGATGAAGCTGAAAGAAAGAAGCGCAATCAGCTCTTTGCATATCTGGATCAGGAGAAGAAACGTATAGGCACGGACAGTCGTTCGAATCAAAGCAGAATCGATTATCTGGAACGTGTACATCTTCCGATGCTGGAGGATGAAATCAGTAAGGCAGATAAAGCCCTGCGCAGACAGAATGAAGCGCTGGAAAAGTATTACAGCATCAATGTTATCTATGAAAAGTACCGTGCACTTGTACCGGTTGCGACAATACTGGAATATCTCAAGTCCGGAAGGGTGAATCGTCTGACCGGAATGGATGGTGCATACAACCTGTATGAACAGGAACTGCGTCAGAATCTGATTATCGGAAAACTGGATGATATTGCGCATGTCAGCCGTGATATTCTGAAGTCCCAGCATGAGCTGTCCGCTGCTGTGAATAATGCAGCAGGAACGATTAATCAGACACTCAAAGCGATTAACAGAGTAGCTGAGGCCAATGAGATCAATACACAGCAGATTGTCAGCGGTGTAAAGAAGCTGAAGCATTCTCAGGAAACGACAAACTACTATGCAGAACTTGCGGAATCCAACAGTTATCAGCTTCTGGAAATCGAGAGATGGAAGACATACGGAAAGATGTACGGCTGGTACTGATCCGAAAGATAAACACTATAAGTACGGTGCGCAGCCGTACTTTTCATTATGCAAATTTCAAGTAATTGGAATGACTATGAGTATAATTTAACCAATGGAGGTTTTGTGATTATGACAACAATGCTGGAGAAGTATCAGGCAGCGGAGAAGCTGCTGCTGAAGCATACAAAGAATGCCGTACTGAATGGCAAGGTACGTGTGACTGCTGTTGATGAAGACAGTTTCTACTATGCAAAGGAAAGCGGATATCCCGAAACAGAATATGAATTCGTGAAGGTGGATGTCAGCACAGGTGAAAAGAGTGCACTGTTTGACCATGCAGCACTGCTGAAGGCAATGAAGGAAGCTGGTCTTGGTGAAAAGATTACCTTCGGGGCAATTGAGTATACAGAAGAAACTGTAGGCTTTGAAAAGGGTGGAAAGAAGTATGTCTTTGATGTACAGGAAGGTACAGTAGAAGATCAGGGCTTTGTAAATCAGAGTGATACAGTATGCAATGACAAGTATGAACTGTTCATCAGAAACTGGAATCTGTATGCAAAGAATCTGGAGACAAAGGAAACTGTACAGCTGACATATGACGGTACAGAGAATAATGGTTATGCAACACCGGGTGATGTGGATGAATCTGTTACCAAGAAGGTAAAGGGTGAACTGAGAAAGCCTTTTGTGAAGTTCTCCAATGATGGCAAGAAGGTACTGACATATCGTCTGGATCAGCGTGCAGTCAAGGAACTGTTCATTATTCAGGGTTATGATGAAGAACATAAGGAAAGCATTCGTCCTCGTCTGCATACCTACAAGTGTGCATTCCCCGAAGATCCGGATATTCCGATGTACTTCCTGATGATCATTGATCTGGAAACAAAGGAAGTGATTCCGGTAGACTATGCACCGTTCATGAATGCCTATGGTGTAGCAAAGTGGTCTGAAGAAGATGACTATCTTACAGCTACATGGGTAGAACGCGGCTACCAGATGGGCAAAATGCTGAAGATTGATGCTAAGACAGGTGCTGTAGAAGAACTGGTGACAGAAACAACAGATACATTCCTGAATCTGGGTACACATGGTCAGCTGGATGGCTTTGGGGAATACGGTTATTCCAACTTCCTGACGAAGGATGAGACACTGGCGATCTTCCAGTCTGAACGTGAAGACTTTGCTAGATACTTTGCTTATGATGCAAAGACAAAGGAATGTCTGGGTGCCATTACTCCGGCAGAGATCATTGCCGAACAGATCATTGCCGTAGATGATGAAGAGAAGTATATCTACTTCATCGGTACACATCTGGAAACATGCAGTGATCCGTACTATGAAGGTTTATGCCGTGTACATTTCGATGGTACAGGCTTTGAAATTCTGACAAAGGAAGATGCATTCCATACGATTCAGTGGCTGGAAAAGGGCTATGTAGATACATATTCCAGAGTAGATCTGCCGCCGGTGACTGTACTGTGCAGAAAGGATGGCACAGTTGTTACAGAAGTGGAAAAGGCTGATATTACTAATCTGATGGCATTAGGCTATATCATTCCTGAACGCTTTACAGTGACTGCAAGTGATGGCAAGACAACACTGCATGGTATTGTCATCAAGCCGGAAGGTCTGAAGGAAGGTGAAGTGGTTCCTTATGTAGATCATATCTATGGCGGACCGCAGACATACTTTGTACCTAAGCAGTTTACATGGGATCATGGTTCCAATCGTGAAATCTTCGGCGGTCTGGAATCTCTGGCAAAGGCAGGGATTGCCGGTGTTATGGTGGATGGTCTTGGTACACCTGGTCTTGGCAAGAAGCTTCATGATGTTTCCTGGCAGAATATCCATGGCTGCAATGGCTTAAAGGATCATGTCACAATCGCTGCGGAACTCAAGAGCAAGTTCCCGTTCCTGGATATTGAAAATGTCGGTATCTGGGGCAACTCCGGCGGCGGCTGTGCTACTTCCCGCGCTCTGCTGGAATATCCGGACTACTTCAAGGTAGGCGTATCTTCTGCCGGCAACCACGATCAGCGTATGTACTTCTTCGGCTGGACAGAGCGTTACTATGGTCTGTACAACCTGGCCCATAAGCAGGCTTATCTGGATGGTGATAATACTGCTCTGGCAAAGAATCTCAAGGGCAAGCTGCTGATTGTACATGGTCTGATGGATGATAACGTAACCTTCAGTGAAAGTGTTCGTCTGGTTGATGCTCTGATCAAGGAAGACAAGGACTTCGATATGTTCGTACTGCCCAGATGCA
>JAZUHS010000067.1:0-5103 GCA_045641845.1 Bulleidia sp.
CCGTACACCTGCATCCTTTGATTACACGGAAGCGGGCGATCAGGATATCTATCTTGTCTTCGGCAAGGAGAGTACAGGTATTCCGAAGGATATTCTGTATGAAAATGAAGACAGATGCATGCGCATTCCGATGGTGGCAAATGCACGCAGTCTCAATCTTTCCAACTGCGTTGCATTAGTGGTCTATCAGGTGCTGGATCAGCTTGGCTATCCCGGTCTTTCCCGTGAGGAATCAATCAAGGGCGCAGACTTCCTGGCCAGGAATCACGACAGTGGACAGTTGTAAAAACTGATCTATAATCAGAAACAGAAAGATGGTGAAGGCTATGATTGAAACAATGAGTGACATTCTGTCTCTTGGTGTAATGATTATCTTTGTATTTGCAGGATTCGTAGCGATGCTGTCTTTGAATTCACGTCCGGCTTCCGAAAAGAAGAGAAGACATAATGTGACATATGACGACTTCTACGAAAGTGCAGATGATGAATATGATGATGAACGTAATGTACTTTATTACGAATAAGCGAGGCATTTTATGATCAAGGAACCGATCACATGCACAAAGAAGGGCATGGCAAGACCAGCCACGCCGCTGATGAGGATATGCGACTTTCTGTTCATGTCGGCACAGCTGCCGGTGGATCTGGAAACAGGCGAACCGGTCAGAGGTGACATCAGGGTACAGACGGAAGCAGTCCTGAAGAATATTCAGCGGCTTCTGATGGAAGCGGATCTTGATTTCAGCTACGTACTGCAGGTGACTGTATACATGACGGATCTTTCGAAGCTTCCGGAAATGGATGAGGTATACTGCCGTTACTTCAGTGATCCGTATCCGGCCCGTACAACCCTTCAGGTAATGGCTCTGGAAGGCGGTGCTGACATTCAGATTGAATGTGCAGCTCTGGACAGCAGAGCAATGGAAGTACTTTGCGCACAGGAAGAAGAGGGATGCAGCGGTGAATGCTGCTGCCGATAAGGAACAGGCGCCGCTTCTTCTGATTCAGACTCACCATGGCATGAGAATCGTTGATCCTTTCGGGGAAGAACATCTGATGCCTTCGACTGCAGCAGTACAGTGGCTTCATGAGCACTGTCTGCACAACGGCTCGTCACTGCAGGGGAGAATCGATTCCTTCAGGGCGATGACAGCTACAGTACAGAAAAGTGCAGTTCTGGTCAGTGAGAGGACAGGGCTGCTTTATTTTCCACTGTTTTCCATGCATGATGAAAACTGCATCTGGGTGCGCCATGATGCAGTGCTATCCTACAGTGCCAGAGGGGCTGCTGAAACTCAGCTTCTCTTCATGGGCGGTACCAGATACACGGTGCCGGTAAACAGAAGGGTGATTAAAGGGCAGATTGAGCGCTGTGAACGATTTCTTGAGAAAATCGGTGAATACCGCTCCTTCTATGCAAAAGACGCTCGGAACGGCTGAAAATGCCGTTCTTTTTGCGTTTCGGACATAAAGAAAGGAGAAACGGAATAAAACCGCTTCCCCTTAGCAATATGATGTGAATTACTTCTTGATGATTTCCATACCGATCGCACGCTGTACACGGTCGAGTGTTTCAGCAGCGACGACTGATGCCTTTGCGGCACCTTCCTTCAGTGTGACTTCAATCAGATCGGAATTGATGATTTCGTTATAGCGAGCCTGGATTTCTTCCAGCTTAGCGCATACTGCATCCGCAACGGCACGCTTGAAGTCGCCATAACCCTTGCCTTCGAATTCAGCTTCGATATCTGCGAAAGGTCTGTCATTCTGCAGAGAAGAGAGAATCTGAATCAGGTTGGAAACACCGGGCTGATTTTCAGGATCGTAATGTACATGTGCCAGATTATCAGTTACAGCACCCATGATCTTCTTGCGGGCAGCCTTGGGTGTATCAAGCAGATAGATGCAGCCCTTGTTTGCACCATCGGACTTGGACATCTTCTTAGTCGGTTCTGTCAGGGACATGATGCGGGCACCGACCTTGGCAATCAGAGGTTCCGGAACATTGAAGATATCACCGTAACGGTTGTTCATACGTGTAGCAACGTCTCTTGTCAGTTCAACATGCTGCTTCTGATCATCACCAACCGGTACATAGTCAGCATCGTACAGCAGGATATCCGCAGCCATCAGAGTAGGGTATGTATAAATGCCGCCGGACAGGTTCTTTTCACCCTTGGCCTGCTTGTCCTTGAACTGTGTCATACGGTTCAGTTCACCCATGTATGTATGGCAGCACATGATGAAGCCGAGCTGTGCATGTTCCTTGACGTCTGTCTGCAGGAAGATGGTAGCCTTCTTGGGATCCAGACCGCAGGCAATGTACAGAGCAACGCAGTCGAGCAGGTTCTTCTGCAGTTCGACAGGATCCTGCGGCATTGTGATGCAGTGCAGATTGGCAATGAATGCATACATTTCGTATTCATCCTGATAATTTACAAAGTGACGCAGAGCACCAAGGTAGCTGCCCAGGTGAAGCTGGCCGGTCGGCTTAATGCCGGATAACATTCTTTTCATATCGTTCCTCCAAGAAAATAAAAACGTCTCTTCAAACATGAAGGGACGCAAGAGACTCTGTGCGCGGTACCACCCGTCTTATCTCTGCTGAAAAGCAGAAATCACTTTCAGGTATAACGGACCCTCCGGACCATTCGGTCAGGCTCCCGGACTCCAGTATGCATGCAGGTACTGACAGCTCTCATCAGCCGCTGTCTTTCTGTGAAGGGGACGTGCAGGCATTGCATCCGATCATCGCCAAAATTATTTAATCATAATCAAGAAATCATTTCAACTGTTCTCGAATGTACGCTTAATTCCTGTTATAATATATCCTGAGTCAGGAGTTATTGTATGATCGTTGTTTACACATCACCCGGATGCGCAAGCTGCCGTAAGGTAAAACAGTGGCTGCGTGACAGAAATCTTGAGTTTGTCGAGAAGAATATCTTCAAAACCCTGCTCAATGACAATGAGATCAAGCATCTTCTGATGCGCAGTGAAAACGGCAGCGATGATATTATCTCAAAGCGATCCAAGATCATTCAGGAAAGCAATATTGATATTGAATCCATGACTACAGATCAGCTGATCGGCTTTATCAAGCGTAATCCCAGCGTTCTCAAGCGTCCGATCATTCTCAATGAGAGAAACTTCCAGGTCGGCTATGATGAAGAGGAGATCAGCGTCTTTGTTCCTCAGGAACTGAGACAGATTGCCCGCACGCATTGTGCAACAGGATGCCCGAACTACAAGTCCTGCGGCAGTGTACATGCAGACTGAAAATCACCGGCTGTCAGCCGGTTTTTCTATAGCGTGCTTCTTAGAAGATGCGAAAGAAGTGCAATTGATGCTAGAATAGCAGTGTTCAAAATTTATGAATCCGGCAGCGGCGGGTTCTTTTTTGCGGAGGTAGGAATATGAAGGTTTTAGTAGGTTTATCCGGAGGCGTCGACAGTGCTGTCGCAGCTTATCTGCTCAAGCAGCAGGGATATGATGTAACATGTGCATTCATGCGCAACTGGGACTCCATGGCTGAGGATGACTTTGCCGGCAATCCGACACTCGATGATCCGGTATGCCCGCAGGAAGCAGATTACAAGGATGCCATGGATGCTGCCAATCTGCTTGGTCTGAAGCTGCTGCGCATCGACTTCATCAAGGAATACTGGGATGATGTTTTCCGTACATTCCTGGAAGAATACAAATGCGGCAGAACACCGAACCCGGATATTCTCTGCAACCGCTATATCAAGTTTGACAGCTTCATGAAATTTGCAAAAGAACAGGGATTTGACACAGTTGCAACGGGACATTACGCAAAAATGGGTAATGAGAATGGTGTAAGCGTTCTGCAGAAGGCAGATGACCGCAATAAGGACCAGTCCTACTTCCTGTGTGAAATTCATCGTGAAGTTCTGGATCATGTTCTTTTCCCCTTAGGTGAAATCGATAAGCCCGAAGTCAGACGTATTGCCAATGAACTGGGTCTTTCCATCGCAAAGAAGAAGGACTCCACCGGCATCTGCTTTATCGGTGAACGGCACTTCCGCGAATTCCTCAGCAACTATCTGCCGATGAAGCCCGGCCGTATCATCAACATTCCCGAACACAGGGAAGTAGGTGAGCATCAGGGTGTCATGTATTACACGGTAGGTCAGCGCAAGGGTCTCGATATCGGCGGTACAGGACCTTACTATGTTGTCGGCAAGGATGTTGAAAAGAACGAACTGTATGTTACCGATGAAGAGCATCAGGATCTGCTGTATTCCGATTCCTGTCTGATTACTGGTGTGAATATTCTTGCGGACCGTACATATCCGCTCCACTGCTGCGCAAAGTTCCGCTATCGTCAGCAGGATAATGAAGTCACTGTAACACTGAATGAAGACGGTACGATGACATGTGTATATCCGCAGCTTGTTCGTTCCGTTACACCCGGTCAGGAAGCAGTCATCTATGATGGTGATACCGTGATCGGCGGCGGCAAGATCTCCGTGGTTTACAGAAACGGTGAAGACCTGATGGAAAAGATCCGCAGGGAAGCTCATGTATAAGTTCAAAGGCAGACAGATCGCAGCCATGCTGGCAGTATATGCAATTGTGGATATTCTGCTGTTTCAGACGCTGCTTGGACCCAAAGCAGCCATGATGTTTGGTGTGAAAGGATATATCGCTGCTGATCTGCTGAATGATTTTCTGGTGATAACACTGCTGATCCGTATCGGCGGAAAGCAGCTGAAAGGACAGGCAAAGCTGTTCTTTCACAGATTTTTTCACCTGCTGCCGACCGTGCTTGGTACACTTGCGTCATTATTTGGCTTCATGATCATCATGGGGCTGATCTTTGCCTTATTCGGGATCGGCGAAGCGGATAATCAGGTGAATGTCATGTCCTTCATGGAAAGCATGCCGCTTCTGTATCTGTTCGATGCTGTTATCTATGCACCGTTTACCGAAGAGATGATCTTCCGCGGCTGTTTATGCCAGCCGTTTGATCGAAAGCACTTCTGGCTCGGTGTGCTGTTATGCGGTACTGCCTTTGGCTCACTGCATTGTGCAGCCAGTCTGTTTACACATAACTGGAGCAATCTGATTTATTTCTTT
>JAZUHS010000068.1:0-2758 GCA_045641845.1 Bulleidia sp.
GGATGCTTTTCTTCTGCATTCATCTTTGACTAACTCATAGCTGATGTGGTTAAATCTTGACTGTTACGTAGAAAAAGAAAAGCAGATGAATCATCTGCAGGAGCAGATCTTTATGATGTATATGATTATGTTTGTATTCAACAGCATTGCCTTAGGCGTAGGCCTTGCCATGGATGCCTTCTCGGTATCTCTGGCCAATGGTCTCAATGAACCGAAAATGAAAGCAGGACGCATGTGCGTGATTGCCGGAACCTTCGCTTTCTTCCAATGGTTCATGCCGATGGTCGGCTGGGTATGTGTCCATACAATCGTGCAGTACTTCGCAGCATTTGAAAAGCTGATTCCCTGGATCGCACTGATTCTGTTAGCCTATATCGGCGGCAGTATGCTCAAAGAAGGCTTCAGCGGCGAAGATGAAGAAGAGGAAGGCGAAAAGAGAGTCGGATTCATGGGTCTGATGGTACAGGGTGTAGCAACATCCATTGATGCCCTGTCTGTAGGCTTCACGATTGCCGAATACAACTTCATGCAGGCCATGAGTTCTTCCCTGATCATCGGCGGTGTCACATTCCTGATCTGTATGGCAGGTCTTTACCTTGGCAGAAAGTTCGGTATGAAGCTGGCCGGCAAGGCAACGATTCTTGGCGGTGTTATTCTGGTCGGTATCGGCATTGAGATCTTCCTGACGCACATGTTCTGATGACTGCAGTATAAAGGTGTCCCTGCGGACACCTTTTTTTCGTTATTTGAGATAGGGGAAGACATTGGCGAAGGAATCCTGAATCAAAAGATCCGCTTCTCTGTCATATGGAGTAATGGAACGGTTGATCAGTACAAGATGCTTGCCACCGAAGAAACGGAGCAGGCTTGCGGCAGGGTAGACAATCAGAGATGTACCAAGCACAATCAGCACATCCGCACTCTGAATTGCTGCAATCGCACCGCGCAGTACAGCATCGCTTAATCCTTCCTCATACAGTACAACATCCGGCTTGATCATACTGCCGCATACTTCACACTTAGGCACACCATCACAGTTCCTGATAAACTCTGCAGGATAGTACTTGCCGCACTCTTCGCAATAGTTGCGCATGATGGAACCATGCAGTTCATAGACTCTTTTCGAGCCAGCCTTCTGATGAAGACCGTCAATATTCTGTGTTACTACCCCAAGAGACTTTCCTCTTTTTTCCAGCTGGGCAATGTACTTATGGACATAGTTGGGTTCTGCATCCAGACACAGCATCTTGTTCTTGTAGAAGCGGTAGAATTCTTCCGGATCATTCATGAAGAAGTGATGAGAGATGATCTCTTCTGGCGGATATTTATATTCCTGATTGTACAGACCATCCTGTGAACGGAAATCGGGAATACCGCTGTCGGTGGAAACACCGGCACCGGTAAAGAAGACAACGTGTCTGGCATGGTCAATGATGTCCTGAAGTTCCTTAACCTTTTCATTCATCATATTCATTCATCTCCTTACTGATAACGGGCATTGATGGAAGCAGCAATACGCTTCAGTTCATTAATGAGAGAAGCGGGTCTTTCGACTGTACACTGATCAGGGAACTGCAGCAGCCAGCTGACCAGAGTAGGGGTAATTGCTGTCTTGATATTGGCTGTGAAAGTCTCGTTTGTGGTTTTTGAAATGATGATGTCATTCATGCCGAACTGATCATAGACAACACTGGAAAGAGACTTGTCAAAGCGAACGGAAATCGTCGTTGCTTCACTGGTATACATGTGGAAGGAAGAGCGGATATGGTTTTCCAGAGAGAACATCACCGGATCAGCACATTCCTCGAGTACCTTGATGCGTTCCATCTTATCGATACGGTAATTGCCAAAGGAACCGTATTTCTCATTATAGAAGATGCAGTAGTATCTGCCCTGATCGGAGGCAATGCCATAGGGGATCAGATGATAGCTTCTGCCGTCTTTTCTGTACTGCTTAGTGCGGCTGACAGTATAGTCAAAGTATTTGAATTCCACCGGATGATGCTTAGGAATCGCTTCCAGCAGAATCTCGATGTTTTTCAGAATGCCCGCATCTTTTGCCTTGCCTGCAGCAGGTACAATCTGAGGCAGTTCTTTCGCTGCATATTCACTGATATGGGATGTAATACGCGCAACGAGAGACTCCGTTTCTTCTTTTGTCAAAGCCATAGCTTCCTGTACAGCCGAGACAAGTACGAATGCTTCCGCTTTGGTAAAAGCATGCTTGAGGAAATAGCCCTGCAGTCCTTTTGCCTTGCGGAAGGAGATATCAAACCCATGTTTCTTTAATATGTCAATTGCCTTGTAAACCGTCTGACGGTTGGTTTCTATTCCGTCTTCACTCAGTACTGCCTGCAGGTTCGGCATAGAGATCAGATGGTTTTCATCGCTGTACCGGTCCAGGATTTCCAGTACCGCAACAGCCAGTTCAGCAGCATTACCTTTCTGCATAAAACACCTCCGAATCTATTGTCATTGTACACCATCATTAACAGTGAACATAGCTGATTTACATACAATATAGTCAGAAATGAGGTATACAGATATGACAGTACGAAACAGATTTACATTTGCGGAAGGTCTGATGGTTCTTGCCTTTGCCTACGCTGCGAAAGGCTACCATGGAGCTTCCATCTATACAGCACTTGCTTCTCTTCTCTATACAATCAGCATCAACGGCTTCTCTACAGTCCGCAAGGACGGCATCATCCTGGTCCTGATCGGAATCGTTGAAGCAGCAGTTATTCGAATGATGCAT
>JAZUHS010000069.1:0-8590 GCA_045641845.1 Bulleidia sp.
GTATTTCGGCAATAACGAACAGGAAGGTGTGCATAAAGGTGTCGATGCCGGCATGTTCCTGGCTTTCTTCATGGGATCATTGATGATGATCACCGGTTTAGTCTTTGCGCCGGCAATTCTGCATGCGACCAATGTCCCTGCGGATGTCTATCCGTTATCACTGACGTATATACGCATCTATTTCTGCGGTATGCTGCCGACACTGATCTACAATAACGGCTCGGCAATTCTGCGTGCAGTAGGGGATTCCCGCAAGCCCTTTATCTTCCTGATCATCGCATCCGTGCTGAATATCATTCTTGATACACTGTTTGTAGCAGTATTGAGAATCGGTGTAGCCGGTGCAGCCATTGCCACAGTCATCAGCCAGACCGTATCCTGTATTCTTGTATTACGTGTACTGGCTACAACAAAGGAACTCTACCGCTTCCGCATTCAGGACTTCCATCTTGATCTCAATGTACTGAAAAGAATTGTGCTGATCGGTTTCCCTGTAGGTGTACAGTCTTCCCTCTATGGCTTTGCCAATCTGTTCATTCAGGCCGGTGTCAATTCCTACGGTACGGATGTCGTCGCTGCATATACTGCCTTCAATAAACTGGACTCCCTGTTCTGGAATGCGTCCGGTGCGATGGGACAGGCGATCCTGACGTTCTGCGGACAGAACTTCGGTGCAGGCAATATCCAGCGTGTACGCAAGGGTATCCGTATCGGCGTAGTGATGTATGTCATCGGTTCAGCAACAATCTCGTTAATTATCATCGGCGGCGGTCCGGTACTGTATCGTCTGTTTACGGATGATCTCAGCGTCATTGAACTTGGCATCCGCATGAGCAACTTTCTGGCACCGTTCTGGGCTGCGTTCTGCTTTGTGGAAATCATGTCCAGCGGTATCCGTGCCTGCGGTGATTCCCTGATGCCGGCAGTAATGACTGCGCTTGGCATCGGAGCACTCCGTATCGGCTGGATTCTGCTGTATCCTGCTGAAACGATCTTCGGTACACTGGTGATTTATCCGATCTCCTGGGTACTGACAAGTGTTCTCTTCCTTGGCTATTATCTGCAGGGAGGCTGGTTAAAGAGAAGTATGCATCAGCGTGAAAAGCTGATGGATGCTGCTTAATATCATTGATGAAGTTCATGGGTCATACTATGGACTTTTTCTGAAGTATCAAAGCACAACAGTATTACTGTGCTTTGCTATAATAGCGAAGGAGCAGGGAGGATAAGAGCGATGATTCTCTATTTTACAGGTACAGGCAACAGCCGCTATGTCGCCGAAAAGATTGCCGAATATACAAATGATCAGACCATCAGTATCAATAAGAGACTGATGAAGGACAGTACAGATATGATTGACTGTCACGGTCATCTTGTCATTGTCGTACCGACTTATGCATACCGTATTCCTAAAGTCGTATATGAATGGCTGCAGAAAACACCATTAACGCATGTCAGCGGTGCCTGGTTTGTGATGACCTGCGGTGCCAATGCCGGTAATGAAGAACAGGATCTGCGTGACTTATGCAAAGGCAAGGGCATTCCCTTCAAGGGCAAGATGCAGCTGGTGATGCCTGATAACTACATTCCGATGTACAATCCTTCTTCACCTTCTGAAGCAGCGAAGATCCTCGACAATGTCGATCCGAAGATCAAAAAGATCGCAGGCATGATCATCCGTGATGAATCCTTCCCGGATCATAAGAATGAAAAGCTTGGTGCTCTGATCGGCAGAACCGGAAATCCTCTTTTCTATCGTTTCTATGTAAAGACAAAGAACTTCAAGGCAACAGACAAGTGCATCAGCTGCGGCTTATGTGCACATAACTGTCCGCTGAACAATATCCGTCTTGTGGATGGTAAGCCGGTATGGGGTAACAGCTGCACACATTGCGTAGCCTGCATTTCCCTGTGTCCGAAGGAAGCGATTGAATATGGCTTCATGACAAAGAAGAGAAACAGATATCATCTGCCCGGCTATCGTGGCGAAGCAGAATAACATATACAGGAGAAAATACATGAACAAGAATATTAAGGCAGTAGTATGCGACATCGATCTGACTCTGGTACAGAAGGGCGGCAATCTGATGCCCTTAACAAAGCAGGCTCTGGAAGAACTGCATGCAAGAGGTGTTATGATCGGTCTTGCCTCCGGCAGACCGGTTGACTGGCGTATGGCCAAGAATGCCGAGAAGTGGGGACTGAACTTCGAATTTGATTTCCTGATCGGCATGAACGGCGGTGAACTCTGGGATAAAAACCATGAAGGTATTACTCCGTTCCACATCCTGAGCAGGGAAACGCTGACGGACATCTGTACAATGATCAAGCCTCTGGTCGATGAAGGTACCATCTACAATGGCCGTGTCTATGAAGGTGACAGCATGTGCTGTCTGCATGTCGATGACTTTATGATCGCTTCCAGCGAACGCAACGATCAGCCGATGATTGATGCCCATGATGATCTGTATCGTCTGGCCATCAGAGATACCTTCAAGATGATGTTCTTCTATAAGTGGCCGGAAGATAACAAGAAGGTATATGACTATCTGGCACAGCATGAAGATCCCAGATGGCAGTGCTTCGATACCGTTCACGGCAGTCTTGAAATCTGCGATCCTCACATCAACAAGGGTACTGCGGTTGTAGCTTTTGCGGAACGCAACGGCATTGCCATTGATGAAGTTGTTGCCTTCGGTGACATGGACAATGACAACGAAATGTTAAAGGCTGCAGGCTGGGGCGTATGCTTAAAGAACGGCGGCGAACGTACTAAGGCATGTGCGGATGCAATCACAGAGTATGATGTCGACAACGATGGTGTCGGTCATTATCTCTATGATCATGGCTATTTTGATTAACTGATATACAGAATGATGAAGAACACGGGAAGACCTGTGTTCTTTTCTTTTCGGGGAAAATAAAACACTGTCTTATGTATATCATAGGCAAAGACAGTGTTCTGAATGATATCTGATTTTGTGTAAAAGGTTACAGCAGGGGATGTTCTTCCACTTCATGAATGTAGTTATAGACTGTATATCTAGATACACCTAACTGATCGGCAACATAGGTGATGGCCTTCTGGTAACGGAAGGCTTTTTTCTGCATCAGCAGTGCGATTAACTGCAGGCGGTCACGCTTGCGCATGTCGCATGCCGGCTTTCCAAGCAGAGTCATGCATTCATTGAAGATTTCATCTAACTGGGAAGAGTTCTCTGCGGCCAGTGCTTTGGTCATATCATCATCGACACGGGTCAGACCATACAGCGTATCCATGGCATTATGGACAGCAGTATAGTCAAAGTTGAAGCCAAGACCATAGTAGAAATCCGTACCCTTGAACAGGATGGTAGTGGATTTGACGTGTCTTCCGGTATGTGTGAATACATGGGCATTGATAACATCACCGCCGATACGGAAGTTGGTCGCATAGGACTCCTGATATACTTCATCACCATAGATATCCGCAGTGGAACCGATGGTACGTCCGGAGATATGGCTGTTGAAGATTGCCAGGATCGGCCGTCCTGATTTTGTCATATCATGAACCAGGGTTTCACAGGTCGGACCGAAGGTGATGGCAATTGCTTCCGCAGTGCGTTTAAGAAAATCCAGTACTTCTTCTTTGCTTGCAGTCATGGGAATACTCCTTACTCTGTGTATAGAAAAATACCACACTTTGTTGAAAGAATACAGAAAGAAAAAGAGCATTCCGGGAGGAATGCTCTCAGGATTAATTCTTATTTGTAATCTTCGCCGTTGGACTTGCAGACACGCTGGTACCAGTAGAAGGAATCCTTCTTGCTTCTGGAGAAGTCACCTGTACCATCATCGTGACGGTCTACATAGATGAAGCCGTAACGCTTAGCATACTGACCTGTACCTGCGGATACCAGATCGATCGGACCCCATGTTGTGTAGCCGATCAGCGGGCAGCCGTCTTCGATTGCTTCAGCCATAGCTTCAATATGAGGCTTGAAGTATTCGATTCTGTAAGGATCGTGGATGGAACCGTCTTCTTCAACCTTATCAAATGCACCGAAGCCGTTTTCTACAACCATCAGAGGTGTATGAGGATAACGGCCATGGAGCTTGTTCAGAGTATAGCGCAGACCGTCTGCGTCAATCTGCCAGCCCCAGTCGGAAGCCTTCAGGTAAGGGTTCTTTGCACCGACAGTCATGTTGCCGCCGATCTTTTCTGCATTTTCATCGACTGTGACACAGTTGGATGCATAGTAGGAGAATGTATACATGTCAACTGTACCTTCCTTGAGGATCTGCTTGTCTTCTTCAGTGATGAAGGAATAATCTACACCATGTTCTCTGAAGTAACGGAAGATGAAGGAAGGATATTCGCCGCGAACCTGTACGTCACCGCAGAGGTTGTTGAGGAAGTCATCTCTCTGCTGTGCAGCCAGTACATCCTTAGGATTAGGTGTCAGACCGTAGACTGTACCATGAGCGATCATGTTGCCGATGACGAAGTCAGGATTGATTTCATGACCTGCCTTGACAACAAGAGCAGATGCTACGAATTCATTATGCAGAGCTGTGAATGTCTTCTGAGGATCACTCTTCAGTTCGGAAAGGGGAATTCTGTGGTCAGCGTTGATGTCTTCGTCTTCCATCAGACCTAAGCCATACAGGTTGCCGATACCGCCTTCGCCCATGCATGCAATGTTGATTTCGTTGAATGTCAGCCAGTACTTGACCTTGTTCTTATAACGGTTCATGACTGTTGTGCAGTACTTAACGAAAAGATCAATTGTTTCTCTGCTGTAGAAACCATGATACTTTGTAACGATTGCCCACGGAATTTCATAGTGGCACAGTGTTACCAGCGGTGTCATGCCGTGCTTGATGCATTCATCAAATACGGAATCATAGAAAGCAAGACCTGCTTCATTGGGTTCTGCATCATCGCCATTGGGATAGATACGGCCCCAGTTAATGGAAAGACGGAATACGTTCCAGCCCATTTCTGCAAACAGAGCAATATCTTCCTTGTAGTGCTTGTAGAATTCAATTGCACGGTGGCTGGGATAGAATGCTGTGTCATCAATCTTGGGCAGGAATGTTCTGGGAGTGTTGACATCACCGCCTAAGAGCATATCGGGTACGGACAGCTGCTTGCCATCATCCAGGAATGCGCCTTCGCACTGGTTGGCAGCGACAGCACCGCCCCACAGGAAACCTTTAGGGAAACTCATAATTGTAAATCCTCCTTGTTATTACATAAATTATAGCATGCAGAAAATGAATAATCTGTATATATGAAACCGTTTACACAGAGGGTGGTCTATAATAGGAGCAGATAATTCTGGAGGAAATAATTATGAAGTATCTTGCACTCGACTATGGCGGAACATTCATCAAGTATGGTCTGATGAATGAAGAAGCAGAAGTACTGGAAAAGGGCGAAGTGCCTGCACCGCTGGAAAGCGTTGATCAGTTTGTAGAAACTACTGCATCCATTTATGAAAAGTTCAGAGGACAGGTAGAAGGTGTTGCTATCTCCATGCCCGGTATTATTGATTCCAACAGGGGCTTTGCCCGCACTGCCGGTGCCTACAGCAAGATGGCAGGTCAGGATATCAACGGTCTTCTCAGCAAGGTGATTGATGTACCGATTGCCGTTGAAAATGACGGCAAGGCAGCGATCCTTGCGGAAATGTGGAAGGGCGCTCTGCAGGGTGTGCAGAATGGTGTTGCCTGCATCGTCGGTTCCGGTCTTGGCGGCGGCGTGCTGATGGATGGCAAGCTGCGCAAGGGTGGCTCCTTCGCTTCCGGTGAAATCTCCATTCTGTTAACAGAACCCGGCAACTATGCAATGCATTCCTTTGCCGCAATGAAGGCTTCCATGTCTTCCTTCCTGCGTATGGTCGCTGATGCCAAGCAGATGAATCCTGCGGACTTTGAAATCTCCGGTTTCATGGGCGGTTCCGATGACAATAGAAAGAAGATCTCCGGCAAGGAAGTATTCGAATGGATCGAAGCAGGTGATGAAGCTACATGTGCTGTATATCAGAAGTGGCTGGAAAATCTGGTGCTGGTGCTCTTTAACATGAAGATGACACTTGACCCTGAAAAGATCGTAGTCGGCGGCGGTGTTTCCCGTAATCCGAGATTCATTGCGGATCTGAAGAAGGAATTCGACAAGCCCAACCAGATGATCATGGGTGCCGGCTTCCCGGGCTGTGAACTGGAAGTATGCCGTTTCTCATCCGATGCCAACCTGATCGGTGCACTGTATAACTGGAAGCTTGTTTATAACAAGTAATTGATGATTCCATCTGACCTGTACTCTCCGCAGTACAGGTCTTTTTCTGTTTTTAGTAAAAAGACAGGATCACATGGATCCTGTCGGATTACGCTTTTCCGGTTGTGTCGAAATGCATGTAGATAAAGCCGGCGATATCGGCTAAAGCCCAGCCGATCGGGATGGACATCCAGATGCCGATGACACCGATCATGGCAGATAAGACATAGGCCAGCAGCACACGCATGCCCAGTGAAATGATTGTCAATACAAGGGAAACAGCAGGTCTTCTGATTGCACGGAAGTGACCATAGTGTAGAAAGAGAATACCGATCAGCGGATAGAAGGCACCTTCAATACGCAGATATCTTGCCCCTTCGGCAATGACCTGAACTTCTTCTGCCTTGATGAAGATCTGCATCAGCTGCGGAGCAAACATGAATACCAGAACAGACACAAAGGCCGCAAAGAGAATACTCATGGTGAAGGCTGTTTTCTTGCCTTCACGGATTCGTTCTGTTTTACCGGCACCGTAGTTCTGGGCGATGAAGGTGGAGTAAGCGTTGCCGAAATCCTGTACAGGCAGATAGGCGAAGGAGTCAATCTTGACTCCGGCCGCGAAGGCTGCCATGACAATGGTGCCGAAGCTGTTGACAAGTCCCTGTACACAGAGAATGCCGAAGTTCATCACCGACTGCTGAAGACAGGTCAGGAAAGAGAGATTCATGATTTCCTTCAGGACATGACCTTCAAAGTGCATGTGCTCTTTCTTCGGAAGCAGATGCTTTCCTTTGCGCAGTAGATAAATGAGAATACCGACGGCGCTCGTGTACTGGGCAATGATTGTGGCCCAGGCAGCACCGGCAATCCCCATCTTTACAACGATGACAAAGAAGAGATCGAGGATAATATTCAGGATGGCAGATAATGCCAGAAAGTAAAGCGGTACGGAACTGTTGCCCTGTGCTCTTAAGAGTGATGCGATGAAGTTATACAGAGACGTCGCCGCTAAACCGCTGAAGATGATCATCAGATACAGACGCATGCCGGCATATACATCAGAAGGAATCTGCAGGAAATGCATGATACCGTCAATGCCGATATAGACAATGACATTCAGTGTAAAGGTGACAGCTGCGATCAGAACAAAGGCATGTGCCACTGCTTTTTTGAGAGCCTGATCGTTTCTCGAACCGAAGTAGATGGCAAACAGAGCACCGCTGCCCATGGAAAGACCGATGAATATGGATGTCAGAAAGGTCATCAGGGAGTAGGAGGAACCGACGGCTGCCAGGGCTTGTGCCCCCAGGTATCTGCCGACAATCATGGTGTCGGCGATGTTATAGAACTGCTGCAGAAGATTGCCTGCAATCATCGGCAGAGCAAACAGAAGCAGTACTTTGGAAATTCTTCCGGTAGTCAGATCATGCTGCATAAGTCACCTCGTGCTTGGAATTATAAATGATCATGGATTTCTTTGCATGGGATATGCAGGGAATTTCAGATGCAAAGTGAGCATCCGGCTTGCATATTCATAGATACATATTAGAATGATTCTAACAGGAGGTATATGCATGAATCAGTATGGTCAGGCAATAGAAGATATTGTCAATGCATCCTATGATCATCCTACAGCTGAACAGATCTTCATGCGGCTCAGGGATTCCTATCCCCACGTCGTACGTGCAACGGTTTACAATAACCTGAACCGTCTGTGTGATGAAGGTAAGATCATTCGTCTCAGCCCCGATGGCAGAACCGATCGCTATGACCGTACTGCCCGTCATGATCATCTTATCTGCACGAAGTGCGGAAGAATCGATGATCTGCACTTCATGGATCTCACGGATCAGCTTCGTCTGCATCTGAACAGTGAAGTGCATGCATATGATCTTCGTGTTTCCTGGACTTGTCCGGACTGCCGTGATGAACAGGAAAATACCATCAAACAATAAGGAGGATAAGAAGATGGCTAATAAGTACGCTGGTACACAGACAGAAAAGAATCTCGCTACTGCATTTGCTGGTGAATCCCAGGCTAGAAATAAGTATACATACTTTGCTTCTGTAGCTAAGAAGGAAGGCTACGAACAGATCGCTGCTCTGTTCCTGAAGACTGCTGACAACGAAAAAGAACATGCAAAGATGTGGTTCAAGGAACTCGGTGAACTGGGCGATACAGCTGCTAACCTGAAGGCTGCTGCTGAAGGCGAAAACTATGAATGGACAGATATGTATGAAGAATTCGCTAAAACTGCTGAAGAAGAAGGCTTCAAAGCATTAGCTGTTAAATTCAGAATGGTTGCAGCTATCGAAAAGACTCATGAA
>JAZUHS010000070.1:0-4512 GCA_045641845.1 Bulleidia sp.
AAAAGGAAGGCCGTAAAGGAATTCGTGGATTGCCTAAACAGTTGAATGATGTTAGTATTCTAATAAGGAGTGTTCATATGGATCATCTCGCAGTTCTTAGGCTGCTGGTCGAAGATTTCAATCATGATAATATAGCAATCACATCGGAAACGACGTTCGAAGAACTTCGTATGGACTCGTATGATGTGGTTGAATTTCTCATTAAGGTTGAAGAGCATTTTGGTTTCGTGATTGATAATGACACCGTATCACAGCTACGTTCGCTGCAGGATGTAATGAACACTATGCAATTAAGCAGGCAGGAGGATATTTAGAATGCTGAAAGGTATTGCTGCATCACAGGGTATTGCTATCGCTAAGGTTTATAAGCTGGTTACTCCCACTCTGAACATCACACGTGTTAGCGCTAATCCCGAAGAAGAACTCAAGAAGCTGGACGCTGCTTTCACAAAGACAGTAGCAGACATCGAAAAGGTTAAGGAAGTTGCTTCCAAGAATCTGAAGGCTGAAGAACTCGCAGTTTTCGATGCTCATCTGATGATGGCAAACGACCCTGAATTACGTGGTCAGATTGAAGAATCCATTAAGAACGAAGGTATCAACGCTGAAGCAGCTGCTAAGGCTGTTGCTGACATGTTCGTTATGATCTTCGAATCTATGGAAGATGAATACATGAGAGGCCGTGCTGCTGACGTTAAGGATGTATCCTTCCGTCTGATGTGCAACCTCACAGGTCAGGAAATTCCTAACCTCGCAACTCTGGATGAACCCGTTATCGTAGTTGCTGAAGACCTGACACCTTCTGACACAGGTTCCCTGAACAAGGAATTCGCTAAGGGCTTCGCTACTGAAATCGGTGGTCGTACATCTCATTCCGCTATCATGGCTAGATCCCTCGAAATCCCTGCAGTTGTTGGCTGCAAGGGCATCCTCGAAGGTGTTGAAGCTGGCGAAATGATCATCCTCGACGCTCTGAACGGTGAAGTTATCAAGAACCCTACAGAAGAACAGATTGCTGAATACACAAAGAAGGCTGAAGAATATGCTGCTGAAAAGGCTGCTCTGAAGGTTCTGAAGGACAAGCCTTCCATCTCCACAGATGGTCATAAGGTTCTGCTCGTTGGTAACATCGGTTCCCCTGCAGACGTTGAAGGCGTAAATGAAAACGGCGGCGAAGGCGTTGGTCTGTTCCGTACAGAATTCCTCTACATGAAGAGCGAAAATGACTTCCCGGATGAAGATACACAGTATGCTGCATACAAGAGCGTTCTGGAAGGTATGAATGGCAAGCCTGTAGTTATCCGTACACTGGATATCGGCGGCGATAAGAAGCTGAACTACTACACATTCGAACCTGAAATGAACCCGTTCCTGGGTATCCGTGCTGTTCGTTTCTGCCTGGCAAGAAAGGACATCTTCCGTACACAGCTGAGAGCTCTGCTGAGAGCATCTGTATATGGTAAGCTCTGCATCATGTTCCCGATGATCGCTACAGTAAATGAATTCAAGGAAGCAAAGGCTTGCTATGATGCAGCTCGCGCTGAACTGATCGCTGAAGGCATTGCAGTTGGTGAAGACGTAGAAGTAGGCTGCATGATCGAAATCCCTGCAGCTGCTGTTCTGGCTGACAAGCTGGCTAAGTATGCTGACTTCTTCTCCATCGGTACAAACGACCTCGTACAGTACTCCATGGCTGCTGACCGTATGAGCCAGGGTGTAGCTTATCTGTACCAGCCTCTGAACCCCTCCGTTCTGCGTCTCATCAAGATGACAATCGATGGTGCTCATAAGAACGGCAAGTGGTGCGGTATGTGCGGTGAAATGGCAGGCGATGAACTGGCTGCTCCCGTACTGCTCGGTCTCGGTCTGGATGAATTCTCCATGTCCGCAACATCTATCCTCGGTGCTCGTAAGATGATCACAGGTCTGTCTTATGCAGAAATGCAGGAAATGGCTGCTAAGGCTATTGAATGCGACACTATGGAAGAAGTTGTTGAACTGATCAAGGCTTCCATCTAATTACCTATTAATCATGAAAGGATGCAATGACTGAGTGTGATGATCACACAAAGGATTTGCATCCTTTTTTTCGTATATACAAAAAAGCAGGAGAACCGTGAGGTTCTCCTGTACTGTTTCATCAGAGTTTGTCGTATGTACTGGGAATGTAGAATTCCTTCATGTCATCCAGTCTGAGACATCCTAAGGCACGTCCGAATACACATCCGCAGTCGATATGAAGAATGGTATCGTTTTTGCCGTGGATGATCTTTCCTTCATATTCAGGACCATATGTGAATGTGGGGGAATGACCGACGATCAGTGTTGTATCACTGTAGGGATTGTCGTTAATGCCGATGTGACTCCAGATCAGAATCTTTTCCGGAATAGAAGTCAGAGGAATGTTCGGATCCATGTCTTCATAACCTACACCGGCATGTACAAGAAGGAATCTTCTTCCTTTTACAGTCAGGTATTTCCAGAAGACATGATCTTCGAGATAGAGCTTGATATCGTAGCATTCAGGAAGTTCAAGGTCCATGAACTGATCAGCTGTACTGTAGCCGCCATTGTAATGCAGCCAGCAGAGCAGATCTTCTGTCATGTCACAGGAATTATTGTCGATCTTTGCATCGATCAGTTCCTGACAATAATTGGCAAGCCAGACATCATGATTTCCGAAAATCAGATGCATGGATTCGCATGCGATAATCTCCTGAAGCAGGGGAATGGATTCATCGCCTCTGTCGCAGACATCACCGACGATCCAGAGTGTATCATATTCAGGGTTGAATCTTATAAGATCAAGCATGGCATCAAATTCTTCTTTGCAGCCATGAAGATCACTCATTACGTATGTAGACATAAATTTCCTCGATCAATATGGATATTGTAGCACAACATGTGATACTTTGTTTTCAGAATGAATGCAATAACACTGTCAAAGGAGAGATTGAAATGAATAAGAATATCATTGTCAACAATGGCGTCTTTATGTTATCTACAGGCAATTCCAGCATGCTTTTCAGAAAGGATCAGTTCGGTCATCTGGAACATATTCACTATGGTTCCAGAGTGATGATCGAAGACGCTGAATTCCTTGCTGTCAGACATGATGCTGATTTCGGTGAGGCAATTGATTATGATGAACAGACCGGATACGGGTTGGACAATCGAATGTTTGAATGGTCCGGCAACGGCAGAGGTGATTTTCGTGAATCTCCGCTGGAAATTGAGTCTGATGAAGGAACTACGACGGATTTCCTTTTTGAAGGCTATGAGATAGCAGAAGGATCTGTGACAATCGGAAACGGACTGCCGTCTGCATATGGCGAAGATGAGACATTGATCATTCACATGAAGGATGCAGGACGATCTCTTCGCCTGGATCTGATCTACGGAGTAAGTGTGGAAGATAATACAATTACACGCAGAGCTGTTCTTATGAATGATGGTGAGGATATCACAATCCGCAAGATCATGAATTTCTCAATGGATATGGCTGAAGAAGATCTGGTGATGATGACATTTAACGGCGGCTGGTCCAACGAGGTGCATCGTACAGATCGAAGTGTTGAAAAGGGAAGAATGGTGTCTTCCTCTTCCACAGGCTTCTCATCCAGCCGAGCAAATCCCGGCTTTATTCTCAGAAAGCAGAATACAGATGAGGGCCATGGACGAGCATGGGGCTTTAATCAGATTTATACAGGCAATCATTATGCTTCTGTATCCTGTGATGAACATCAGAATGTCAGAGTAATGTGCGGTATCAATCCCGAACGTTTCAGCTGGACATTGAGAAAAGGTGAATCTTTCTTTACACCGCAGACATTCATAACATATTCCGATGAAGGTCTGAATGGCATGTCTGCAAATTTCCACCGTTTCATTAATGGTCATATCGTCAGAGGAGAATGGAAGGATAAAGAACGTCCGATTCTTGTAAATGACTGGGAAGCATTCATGTTCTCTTTTACAGAGGATTCCATTGTTTCTCTGGCTGAACAGGGAAAGAAGCTGGGCGCGGAACTGTTTGTTCTGGATGATGGCTGGTTTGGTGCGCGTAATCATGACCGTGCCGGTTTGGGCGACTATAACCCTATCAAAGAAAAACTTCCGAATGGTATTCGCGGACTTTCAGATCGTATTCATGATCTGGATATGATGTTCGGTCTGTGGTTTGAACCTGAAGCTGTCAATCCGGATTCCGATCTGTATCGAGCACATCCGGAATGGGCAATTCATGATCATTGCTATAAAGATATCTATGGCCGTCATGAGATGCTGCTGAATCTGACACTCCCCGAAGTCAGAGATTATATTGTTGAGAATGTCGGAAGAACTCTGGATGAAGGCAATGTTGACTATGTGAAATGGGATATGAACCGCGGCATGAGTGACATTTTCAGCCAGTATCTGGATGCAGCGCATCAGGGAGAGACTGCACACCGTTACATGCTTGGTTTCTACACACTCTTACAGAAGCTCAGAGAGACAAGTCGGAGGCCAAGC
>JAZUHS010000071.1:0-29697 GCA_045641845.1 Bulleidia sp.
GCCATCGGAAGTCTGAATCGCACCCAGCACACCGGCACTTGCAATGCTGTTGATCATGTCATTGGCTTCCTTGATGTTTCCGGCAATACGGTTACCTTCTGCTTCCAGCTGCGCCTTGCTCTGTTCAGCCGCTTCTTCCGCAGCCTGTACCTGCATGCGCATGACAAGCAGTTCGCTCTTCTGATCCAGCAGTTCATTCTTGGCAACTTCCATTTCAGCCTTCTGCTGTTCCAGTTCTGCTTCCGCCGTTTCCAGCTCCTGCTTCTCTGTATTCAGCTTATCCATCAGATTGCCCAGCTGATCCAGTGTCATACTGTCATATTCAGTAATACTCTGCAGACCATTGGCGATACGGATAAAGTCCTCGAAGGTAGAAGCACCCATCAGGATATCCATGTATTTGGAAAGACGCATGGTAGGCTGTGCCTGTTCCATACGATCCATCACCTTCTGACGCAGGGCATCCACTTCTGCCTGTGTGGCATCGATTTCACCCTGTTTGATTTCGATTTCCTTGATCTTTGCTTCAATTTCAAGCTGTTTGGCATCAATTTCCGCCTGCTTGGCGTTGATCTCAACCTGCTTGTTTTCGATACTGGTGTTTAAAGCAGCGATCTCATCCTTGAAGCGGGCAATGTCAGCGGCATATTCCGCTTTCTTTTCCTCAATAGCTTCCAGTTCAGCTTTCAGGGAATCATTCTGTGAACCAAGATACTTTGCGTAAGCCTGGCAGGCAGTTCTTTCCTCAGAATCATACTGATCCTTATCACAGCGATTGGACCAGTAGTTCGTATCAGAGTAATCAGGTTCCGCTTCAATGCGGGCTGTGAAAGTCATACCGACCGTCAGTGCCGCGAGCAGAGTCACACGCAGTATCTTATGCAGACGGGACCTCATCTCTTCCACCTGAGATGTCTTGTAACAGACACCCAGGAACCGATCAGACCTACGACTACACCGATTCCTGCAAGGATCGCAGAGAGGTAGTAAGTAAACGGTACCGGCTCAGCCATGCGGAACATGTTGGAGATGAAGACACCGCCGACCTTGTTATAGATATATGCATATCCGAAGATCGTCATCGCAATCGGCAATACGGAACCCATGATACCGATCAGAATACCTTCAATTACAAAGGGAGAGCGGATAAAGCCATCTGTTGCACCGACATTGCGCATGATGATGATTTCATCCTGACGCGCAGAGATCGTCAGCTTGATGGTATTGGCAATCAGGAAGATCGCCAGCAAGGACAGACCCAGAACCAGGAATGTACCGATTCTGCGTACTGCCGCCATGGCGCCAACCACACTCAGTGTGGACTGACCGCCGTAGTTGACCTTATCGATACCTTCGATCTTTTCAATCTTGGCAGCGACAGTCTGAATCATATCACCGTCAACGGCTTCAACGTAGAAGGCATCGTGCATGGAGTTGTATTCACGGAAAGGCTCCATAGCTTCCTTTGTCTTTTCATCGTCGAAGCTGTCGATGTAAAAATCAAATTCAGCTTCCTTATCGGAATAAGTAACTTCCTTTACACCTTCGATGGATTCGATCTGCTTGCGGATGCGGTTTTCCGCAGCCTTGTCTTCATAGTCATAGGAAACTGTCGCAGAGATTTCCATGCTTGATTCAATGTTACGGGTAAAGGTTGTGATGTTGTATGTAACCATCAGGAATAAAGCAATGATGGTTAAGGTAATGGTTACGGCAATGGCACTGGACAAAGACATGCCCAGATGTCTGCCGACACCCTTGAAACCTTCCTTAATGGGTCTACTGATCATGTCTTACGTAACCTCCATCCTTCAGATTAGCAACGATATGTCCGTTTTCCAGAACAACCGTACGCTTGAGTCTCTTGTTAACCAGAGGCAGGTCATGAGTAACCATGAGAATTGTTGTTCCGTACTTCTTATTGATGGTTTCCAGAAGATTCATAATTTCATCAGACTTGCCGGGGTCCAGATTACCTGTAGGTTCGTCTGCGATCAGAACCTTGGGATTATTGGCAATCGCACGGGCAATCGCAACACGCTGCTGCTGACCGCCGGACAGCTCACTGGGGAAATCATCGCCCTTGTGACCAAGACCAACGACCTCCATAACCTCTTCGGTTCTCTTTCTGATTTCTTTTTTCTTCATGCCGATTACTTCAAGAGCATAGGCAATGTTTTCATAAACTGTTTTTGTCGGAAGCAGACGATAGTCCTGGAATACGACACCGATGTTGCGTCGGTAAAGCGGAACCTTTCTGCGCTTAAGTGCACCGACATCGTAGCCGGCGACCTTTACTGTTCCCTTTGTAGGAACTTCTTCCCCATCGAGAAGCTTGATCAATGTGGACTTGCCGGAGCCTGTAGGGCCGATAATATAGATAAACTCACCCGGTTCAACTTTGAAGTTGATATCGTAGAGAGCATTTGTACCGTTCTTATAACGCTTATATACCTGAGAACACTCAATCATGCATTTTCTCCTTTCTATATCAAGGCACGCATGTGCCGTTATATTCTACCATAATCCGTAATTGCAATACTAAATATTCGGTGAACTGTAAGTGAAACCTTCACCGTGCATATCCGTAGCTTCGGTTGTAATCACAAAAGCATGATCATCGATCCGCTTGACCATATCAATGAGTTTTGCGTACTCACTGTTGGCAACAACACAGAGCACAACCTTCTTTTCCGCCATCTGATAGCCGCCCTGTGCATCCAGCAGCGTACAGCCGCGTTCCAGTTCTTCATCAATACCCTGGCGTATCTTCTGCCAATGATCAGATACAATCTGTACAGCCTTGGAACTGCTCTGCCCGATAGCCAGCGCCTTATCAATGGCAAGACCCGAAGAGAATACAGAGATCAGACCGATCAATGCCGCATTAATATCAAAGGCAATGATACCAAGGGCTACAGTCAGGGCGTCGGTAATCATGACAAGGGTCGAAATTTTAACTCCGGTCAGCTTATGCAGAATCAGCGGAGGAATATCCATACCGCCCGTACTTGCGCCTGTCTTCATGACCAGACCGATACCGAAGCCTCCCAGTAAGCCTGCATAGAAGCTGGCAAGAACAGGATCGACATCGATTGCAATCGGATGCTTTGCCAGAAAACTTGTAAACAGCGGATAAGCAAGGGTGGATACAACGGTATGTGCCGCAAATTCCTTTCCCATGACAATCGCACCGAGGACGAAGAGAACCACCATTGCCGTATTGGCAAACAGGGTCTCATTGATATGGAAGAACGGCTCCAGCGCTACTGCAATACCTGCCACACCGCCGGAAAGAATCTTGTAGGGCAGGATAAACATCTCTACTGACATTGCCAGGATAAATGTACCGAGCAATACCAGAAAGAGGTTGATTAGTCTCTTCTTCATAACTGATTTATTATACCATAGATAGCAAATGTGAAAGGAGCAGCACCATGAAGCTTAAGAAATCACACATCTGGATCCTTGTCTTCCTATATATAATCTTTATCTTTTCCAACTCTTTGACCATCGGCGAAGTATCCGGTCATATGAGCGGCAATATATCAAGAATGCTGCTGAGTCTGGTAAACCGTACCGGCTTTACCATCGAATTTGAACTGTTCCACCATTACATCAGAAAAGCAGCACACTTCAGTGAGTATGCTGCTCTGGGAATGCTTACGGTATTTGCGATTCACTACTCTTCTGCGCTCAGGCGGAAAACCCTCTTCTTTGCATTCATGACCATTGTCCCGGCCATGGATGAAACCATTCAGCTGTTTGTCAAGGACAGAGCCGGAGCGATCACTGACTGTCTGATTGACATGTCAGGGTATCTCGCCGGTGCTCTTGTCATGTATATTCTGCTGCTGATTTACGCTGACATCAGAAAGAAACTCTCACATCAGTAACCAAAGATGGATTCAGGACGAATACGGCAGGGTGCACCGTAACCGGCATCACACTTTCTGTCATATCCTGCCCAGCCGGCACCGAAGGCAAGATCGCCATCCCAGTTTTTCGCATAGGATGTGAAGTTGTCAGCGGAGCCAAGATAGAAGATTTCAATATGGCAATGCGGTCCGGAACTGTTGCCGGAAGTACCGACACGTCCGATCTGATCACCGGCACTGACGATTGTACCGCGGCTGATCGGTGTACCCGACTGCATATGCAGATATTTCAATGCATACAGATAACCGTTGATCTTGGTTAACAGGTAAACCTGGTTGCCGCCGCCGGTAGAACCCGGATAGCCGCAGCTGGAACCTAGATAACCATAGGTATCGCAGGAATCGGCACTGTAGAGAACCACGCCATTGCCAACGGCATAGATCGGTGAACCGATCTTGTTGGCAAAGTCATAACCCAGATGTGCACCTCCGCCCGGATATGCCCATGTACCCGCACTGCGGTAGGCACCCGGCACAGGATATACCCAGCCTGAACTTGTCGTAATGGACGGCGGTTCCGGCTTTGTTTCAGGAACCGGGGTAGGCTCAGGGGTAGGCTCGGGAGCTGCTTCCGGAGTTTCCGGTTCCGGATCCTTGTTCTCAGGTTCCGGTTCAGGGGTAGGTGTAGGTGTAGGAGTGGGTGTTGGTTCAGGTGTAGGATTCAGCACGGTATCGGGAATGTTATCCAGCTGATCCTCAAGACCATTGATCATACTCAGGATTTCTCTGATATCCTCCGCATACTTATTGCCTTCTGCTTCCACAGCAGCAGCCTGCTTTTCATACTCTTCTTCAATGACCTGCACTTTGTATCTTGCTACAAGCACATCATTGCGTTTTTCTGTCAGAACGTCCTTTTCTTCCTGCAGCTGCTTACGGCTTTCCTGAAGCTGCTGCTGATCTTCTTCCAGTTTCTGCTTCGCCTCGTTCAGCTTGCCTGCAGATTCCACCAGTTTCTGATTGGTCTTCTGCTCATAGCCGACAATGGAATTCATACCGTTGATGATACGCATCAGATCCTGGAAGGTACGTGCTCCGATCAGAATCTCAAGGAACGTATTCAGACGCATGGTCCACTGTGCACTGACCATTCTATCCAGTACCTTATTGCCAAGTTCATCGACTTCCTTCTGCAGAGCATCGATTTCCTTCAATGTCTTTTCTTCTTCTTTTTCAAGTTCCGCAACCTTTGCTTCATTCTCGGCAATGCCGGCATTGATCACATTGATCTCTGCATTGATGGCATCTGCCTGTTCCTGATAATCATTCAGCTGCTGTGAATATTTCGCCAGATCCTTCGCAATCAGCTCACGTTCCCTTTCAATCTCTGCCAGCTTGTCACTCAGAGAAGCAGAATGGGATGCCATGTAATCACGATAGGCTTCACATGCCGCATAGTCATCCGCATTGCCGATGGATCCCACTGTGCACTTTTCAGACCAGTAATTCTCATCTTCATAATCGGGTTCTGCCATGACCGTGACTGCATTCAGACTGCTGAGCACCATCATCGATAACGTCAGAATCCCCTTCGTAAATAATCTCTTCTTCATACTTTATATATCGAGCCTTTCATCAGACTTATTCATTCCATTGTGATCGCAGCCATCTTTCCGTTTGTGACCTTGATCAGATCTTCGGGATTCACTTCCACCTGCACCCCGACTCTGCCGCCGGATACCATGATCGTATCAAACAGCACGACCGTTTCATCGAAGATTGTCGGAAACGGTTTTTTCATACCGACCGGAGAGCATCCGCCATGGATATATCCGGTTAAGGGGAGAAGTTCCTTCTGCGGAATCATGGCAATGGACTTTACACCGGCTGCACGGGCTGCTGCCTTCATATCCAGACGCGCTGCTACCGGAATCACAAAAACATAGTAGCCGCGGTTATCTGCCTGTGTCACCAGTGTCTTATATACCTGATCCGGATCTTCATTGAGCTTGCGGGCAACGGAAACACCGTCCAGAGCACCGTCTTCAACATCATAGACATGTTCCTGATAAGCAATCCCTGCTGTTTCCAGCATACGCATTGCATTTGTCTTGGTTTCCTTCTTTGCCATGACCTCTCCTCCTACAGTGCATTATTCTAACATGTTTTTATTCTGCCCATTGTGAAACCGGCAGGAAAAAAGAGTATCACACGGATACCCTTTCGTACATATGCAATTAATAGCAGTGACGATAGAACACGGCTGTTCCTGCTTCATCCGTATAGGCAAAGCTGCACATACCGCCTTCTTCAGTTTCATATTATTCGTTGGAAAGCAGAATGCGATCGTCATCCAGTACCTTGCCGGCATTCTGACGGAACTTCTGCATCAGATCCTCAATCGTCAGACCTTCACGTTCCTCACCCTTCAGATCCAGTACAACCTTGCCATCTGCCATCATGAAGGTACGATTGCCGGTAGATACTGCCTGCTGCAGGTTATGTGTAACCATCAGACAGGTTGTATTATGCTCGGCAATGATCTCCTTGGTCAGACGGATGATCTTCTCGGAAGACTGCGGATCCAGGGCTGCGGTATGTTCATCCAGAAGCAGAAGCTTTGGCGGAACGATGGTTGCCATCAACAGTGTCAGAGCCTGACGCTGACCGCCGGACAGGGTACCCACCGGTGTATTCATACGATCTTCCAGACCCATATCCAGACGCTTGAGGTGTTCTCTGAACATCTCTCTTTCCTTCTTGGAAATACGGGAGAAAGGAGAAGTAGCACTGCCTGCACGCAGGAAGGCAAGAGCCAGATTCTCTTCAATCGTCATATGCGGTGCTGTTCCCTTGAGGGGATCCTGGAACAGACGGCCGATATACTTGGAACGCTTGTATTCGGGTGTAAAGGTAATGTTTTCACCATCCAGCAGAATATGTCCGCTGTCGACCAGAAAGGAACCGGAGATGGCATTGAACAATGTGGATTTGCCGGCACCGTTGGAACCGACGATGGTAATGAAATCACCATCGTTGACTGTAATGGAGAAATGGTCCAGTGCTTTCTTCTCATTGACTGTACCGGCATTGAATGTCTTGGAAATATCATCTAATACAAGCATATACTCAGCCTTCCCTTCTTGCTCTGGCGCGGAATTCCGCATTCTCACGAATTGTCGGTGCGGATACAGCAAGAGCAACAATCACTGCTGTCATCAGCTTCAGTGACTGAATGTTGATGATCTTTGTCTGCAGAATCAGAGCATAGATCAATCTGTATACGAAGTTGCCGATCAGACATGCAGTGATATTTCTGGTCAATGACTTACGGCCATTGATCAGTGTTTCACCGATGATCAGACAGGCAAGACCGATGACAACAATACCTGTACCGGCATTGACATCGCATGTCTTGTTCAGTTGACCGGCCATAGCACCGGATAAACCTGTCATGCAGTTGGCAATGATCAGTCCGACTGTAATCGTATACTTGGGATTGATGGAAGATGCGGATACCATGGAACGGTTATCACCGGTTGCACGAATGCTTAAGCCTAAACGTGTATCCAGAAACAGACGCATCAGAATCATGAAGACCAGTGCTACTGTGCCGGCCAGAACAATCGTATACCAGCTGCCGCCGATACCTGTCTTGCGGAACAGAGTGAAGATGGTCTCCTGCTTCAGAAGATTCATCTGGCTGGTCCAGCCCATGGCCATCAGATTCACTGTATATAAACCTGTATTGGTAATAATACCTGCAATAATCGAAGGAACACCCATGCTTGTCTGCAGGAAAGCAGTCACGAAACCTGCGCATCCTCCCGCCAGCATTCCCAGGATAATTCCCAGAAACGGATGTCCCGCTGCAGCTGTGCTGACAGATACTGCCATACCCAGGACGAAGCAGCCGTCCGTGGTCAGATCGGCAATATCCAGAATTCGATAGCTCAGAAACAGCGCAAGCGCGACGAGGGAATAGATGCATCCAAGTTCCAGAGCTGTTTTCAATACATACAGCATTTGTGTTCCTCCTCAATCATCTTTATGTGAATCAGTCTTCTGTAGTCAGTACTTCAACAACCTCACCAAAGTCAGCGAATACAGCATATTCAGCCTTTAACAGAGCAGCTGTTTCTGTGTTGACAGTAATGATACCGCCATCCATCAGATAGTAGTCCTGCATGGAAGACATACCCTTTGTGATTGCTTCAAATGCCAGATCAGCAGTCTTTGTACCAAGGTCTGTATAGTTGACACCGCATGTTGTGAAGGCACCGTTTCTGACGAAGGAGTCAGCACCTGTGTAGTGAGGAATACCGGCTTCCGCAAATGTCGGAGCGATCGCCAGTTCAGCAGCCATGATGACATTGTCGGTAGGTGTGAATACAGCATCAACGCCGGAAGCGATCAGAGAGCTTGCTGCAGCGATAACTTCATCGTTTGTATTGGCAGTAGCTTCTACATATTCAATGCCCTTGGCATCCATATATGCCTTTGCTTCAGCAATCGGTGTAGCAGAGTTAGCTTCAGACAGAGAGTATAACAGACCAACCTTCTTAACATCAGGATTCTGTGCAACCATCATATCGAAGATCTGAGGTGTATTCAGAGCATCGGAAGTACCTGTAACATAGCTGATATCTGTCAGACCAGCTGTTTCAGGATCAGAGATCGCAGCGAAGATAACAGGAGTTTCTGTATCTTCAGCACATACAACCATTGTCTGTGCAGCTAATGTTGCAATCGGGATAATAGCATCCACGCCATCAGCGATCGCCTGGTTGCCGATCTGTGTCAGTGTTGTCTGATCATTCTGACCGGAATATACATCACCATATTCAATGACAACACCGTTTTCAGCAGCCAGCTTGTCCAGTTCTGCTGTAATTGCATTAGCGATTTCATCCAGAGATGCATGATCAAGCTGCTTAACAACTGCAACCTTGTATGTTGTTTCTGTACCTGTTTCTGCAGAAGCTGCAGGGGATGCGGAAGATGCAGGAGAAGCAGAGCAGCCTGCCAGTGTAATTGCCATTAATGCGGATGTAGTAATAGATAATGCCTTTTTCATGTGATTTTTCCTCCTTTACTCTTTCGTGCAGATTCAGGATGGCTATAGAAACAAAAAACGCCTGCCCTGTATAAGGACAAGCGCTGTGCCTGCGGTACCACCTTAATTAACAGCATCTTATGATACTGTTCTCTCTTCCTGAAAATGCAATCACATTTCCTGTCCTTTAACGCTGACACTGCGTCCTGAATACTTACCGAAGTGTTCCTCAGGCCCTCATGGGTCCATTTGCATACTGCATCACTATGAGGCTCGCACCCACCCTCACTCTCTTGAAGCTGTCCGTATGTTTGATCTCCCAATCACAGGTTTTGATTTACATTTACGATCATAATCCCGTTCATTCTATGCGTCAACCGAAAACGCTTACTTTTCTTCATGTGATTTTTCATAGTATTTCACTGCTTTTTTCATACCCATTTTCAGAGCATATGTCTGTTCCGTACAGGACAATCACAGCATCAAAGACTAGAATGTAATGGAATACAGGAGAACACACAATGACATATCAGACAAGCATTTCACAATGCATCGTTCAGGAAGCAGAGATCGCTGAGGTTGTACTGATGCCGGGAGATCCGCTTCGCGCAAAGAAAGTAGCCCAAGAGTATCTGACGGATGTTGTATGCTTCAACACCGTCCGCAATATGCTTGGCTACACAGGAACATATAAAGGAAAGAGAATCTCCGTCATGGGCCATGGCATGGGCATCCCTTCCATCGGCATCTACAGCCACGAACTGTTTACCCAGTTCCATGTCAAAGCCATTATCCGCATCGGTTCGATCGGCGGTCTTTCCGATACCGTGGATACCCGTGATCTCATCATCGCCCAGTCCGCTTCCAGTGACAGTGCCTATGGGGAAGCTTATGGTATATGCAGGCATTTTGCGGCATGTGCCGATTACAGCATGCTGGAAACGGCAGTGCAGATCGCAAGAGAAAAGAACATCTCCTTCAAGGTAGGCAATGTCTTTACTTCCGACTTCTTCTATCATCCTGAAGCTGATATCAATGAAAGACTCAAAGACAGCGGCCATCTTGGTGTTGATATGGAAACAGCAGGTCTTTACTGGACAGCAGCCGCAGATCACAAACTCGCTTTGTCCTTACTGACTGTATCCAACCATCTCTTCAAAGACAGTACACTGTCTGCCGAGGAAATCCGCAATACCTTTACAGACATGATGGAGACTGCTCTGGAAACAGCTTTACAATTCACTGCATAATGAAAAGGCAGCCTGGCCACGGGGGAGTGGATGGAGCCGCCTTCTTTCAGAGAAGTTCACTTCTGCTGTCAATTGCCGGTCTCAACGGCATTTTCAGTTTATCCCGCATCCTATCCCGAATATAGAGCAGGAATCATACAGTTTCTTTGCTTTTCCATACCATTGAAAGCGTTTTGATTGACGTAAATTACCGCATTTCCTAAAATGTGCCCATGACAGTCACATTACACAGAAACACAATTGAGTACGATCTGACCAGCCGTAATATCCGCAGTTTTCGTCTGCGTGTGCTGGAAGCCGGTGAGATTATCACCTCTACCAACTACGTCAACGATCAGCCTTTCAGTCATCTGTTCCGCCTGAACTATATCGTCAAAGGCAATGCCTACATGAATACCATGGATGGCAGAAAGCAGATTTCGGAAGGCACACTGATCTTCCTGCTGCCTCAGCAGATTCTGGAAGTCGAAGAAGGCAGTGATCCGGTGCATATCATGTTCGTCAACTTTGCCATCGGCAGTCTGGATCACAGTGATTCCTTTGTAAATAATCTGGAACGTCTGTTGCCGGAACATACAATCAGTGACAGTGCCAATATCCTCTATGATTACTTCCTGATGATTCTGGAAGAAGAAAGAAGCAGACGCAATGGCTATGCTCTGATCATCGAGAATCTCTTCCGTCTGATTCTGATACATATCTCCCGCCTCTGCAGCAATGTTCCTGTACATACCAGAACCATGGGCAGATCCAACCGTTCCATGAGTCTCTACAATGAAACAGTCTCCTATATCACAAGACATATCAGTGATAACATCCGTATCTGTGAAATGGCTGAGCATTTATCCATCAGTGAAATCTATCTGTACAAGATCTTCACAACCTATGCCGGCTGTTCTCCCAAGGAATACATCACTACACATAAGATGAAGCTGGCTCGTGAATATCTGACATCCTCAGATGAACCGATCAAGAACATTTCCGATCATCTTGGTTATCCCGATCCCAACTATTTCTCCTCTGCCTTCAAGAAGGAGAACGGCATCTCTCCTGCCCGCTTCCGCATGCAGGCAAAACAGGCAAAATGAAAGCGACTTATCACGGTCGCTTTTTTAAATAAACGAATTCAGATACCAGATGATAATGCCCTGGTACGGTGTTTTAGGATCTGTTTCTTCACTGAAGGCATGCAGAAGATGACGGCAATAATCCTGCAGCTGTTCAGCAGGCACCATCTCCAGTTCACTGATCACTTCATCCAGTACAGCTTTACGTTCATAGATCAGCGGTGCTCTTAAAGCATTGAGATTGAGCACTTCATTAAGATCATAGCTGACATCAGGATCCTCTGATACCATCTCTCCCTCTAATGTATAGGCAATCTTAGCCAGAGTCTCAGCATCACCGGGATTCAGCACACGGAATTCCTTGTTGCCGCGATAAGTATCACAGGTCAGATCACGCATGGAACGTGTACCGGCAGTACCCATATTGCCATTGCATACAGCATAGAGATTGCGGTAATCCAGTCCCTGTCCGACATCTCTGCCATCCTCAGGGCTTCTTGGAATATAGTGTTCAATTTTGATCTTTGCAATACGTTCCGGCACATCTTCACGGGGAATCGTGCACATGCAGTAGGCACAAAGATGACCCTGATCTCTTAACAGATGTTCGCGGACTGCAATCTTTCTGTTCTTATTGCGATTGAGCAGTTCGTAGGCATCCTTCGGATTCAGCCCGCGTTCTTCTGCACGCAGCCGAACTTCTCGCAGTGCCTCTGGTTCTTCGCTTTTATAAATCGGGATCATGCTTTCGAAGCCCTGATCCTTTCCAGTCTCAGCTTCACACGGCTGGCTGCGACCTGCTTGTCATGATAGCCGCGCAATGCATCAATGCGATTGAGAATCTTTTCCGCTTCTTCATAATCCTTCTTTGCCAGCAGTGCTTCAAACTCGCTGAACAAAGATGCTACTTCCGGATCACGTTCGGTAACACCCATGATCTGATTGAGAATGGAATTCACATCATTGCCGAAGCTTTCGGAACTCAGCCCTTCCACATCACCATCATTGAGAATCATCAGACTCTCGCTCTTCACGGAAGAAATGACTGCCGGGGCATGGGTTGTGACGATGAACTGCACCTTCGGGAAGATGCGCACCAGATCATTCAGCACACGCTGCTGCCAGGCCGGATGCAGATGCAGATCAACTTCATCGATCAGCACCAGACCATCGGTTTCTTCCAGAACATGATCCAGCAGCTGCGGGTTGAGCAGAGCCATACGATAGGCAATATCAGCAATCAGGAACAATGTACAGCGATAACCGTCAGACAGCTGACGCATGCCCAGGGAACGTACATTGCCCTTCTCATCTTCATGAATGATATCCAGATCATGTGTATCAAGATTCATCTGTACCTTCACACTGTCGTAGCCGGTAATGGAACGATACGCTTCCTCCATCGCCAGACGTACAGCCGCAAATTCCGGAGCAGGTGCACTTCTCTGCAGATCCTTGTAGGTCATCTTTTCAAACCAGGTCATCATCTCGGTTGTATCAACATGAGCATTCAGACAGCCGGCATAACCATCCTGGCGCTGATATGTCGCCGAGGAAAGATCAGGCTTTTCCGGAGTACTCCACAATCTGTCTGTACCATAGCAGGCAATGACCGGAAAGATATGTTCCGTTGAACCGGAAGACATCCATTCCTCTGCCATCTCACCGCAGGCACGGGCTGCAGCAGCACCCTTGATGGAATGATTCTGCTGACGGATACGATACCATTCCTTCTTCTCACCGAAGATTTCACCGACAGCGGATACCTTCACCGGCAGCTGACGCTGCACTTCAATACTGGAACCGATACGGTAGGTTTCCACACGGATATCCTTGTCATCAATGCGCTTGGCACCAATACCATCAAAACCGGAGAGATATGCATTCACAGCCAATGCGGCTGCATCCAGGATGGAAGACTTGCCGGCACCATTGACACCAACGATGACGGAAAGACGGCTGGTGAATTCCACCTGAAGATTCTTATAGCATCTGAAGTTTTCCAATGTCAGTTTATTCAGGAACATGATGACCTCCATTCAGCACTCTGCCTATCTATTCTATCACACTGAAAGAAAAAAGAGCCCGAAGGCTCGTACTTAGAGTTTCTGCACGTAGACGGAACCATTGTCATCAATACAGACAAAGCCCATCTTCTGATAGAAGGATACTGCTCTTTTATTGTTGGGATCCACCATGACATGAATACCGGGCACCTGCATTTCCTTCAGCTTAGCCAGCAATGTCTGCATCAGCTTTGTACCATTGCCTCCGCCTGTATATTCTTCACGGATATCAATGTGCAGATGCGCAGGATAGGTCGGATACAGCAGCTCTCCGCCTTCTGCTGTACCGAAGTAGCGATGATATTTGTCATCATCAATCTCTTTCAGCAATGCTACATACGGCTGCATATTCTCTTCCCATACACGAAGATCCGGGGCACAGAGAATATAACCCTGCACTTCATCCTGATCATCCAGAAGCACAAAGCATAATTCATGTTCAATATATTCATCGCAATACAGAGCTAATGTTGCCTTTCTTGCGGTTTCATCCTTGAAACGGGATGTGGACTGGGAAATACATACTTTTCTGACGCCATCCTTATACTGTTCTGTCAGTTCTGTTACTCTCATATCTGCTGTCCTCTTCATTCTTTCTGACATATATTATACGTGAATTCATACACCCGCTGCCTGCTGTATGCATTGTCTGATTGAGGAGATTACCATGAACCATAAAGCCATCTTCACCGAAGCAGAAATGATTGCCTGCATAGAAAAGGAAAGCATCCGTCTTTCCCTGATTGATACACCGGAAGCTTTAGCCTTTGCCATCCATGCCCATGAAGGCCAGTATCGCAAGAACAGTCATATCCCCTACATCAATCATCCCCTGACCATGACCTGCCAGGCTCTGCATATGGGGATTCAGGATGATGCCCTGCTTTCCGCCTGTCTTCTGCACGATACCGTCGAAGACTGCAATGTCAGCTGTGATGAACTGCCTGTTTCATCTGAAGCACAGCAGCTTGTTCTTCTGATGACACATGGGGACAAGGAAGATACGAAAGCAATGGATGACTACTTCGCAGCTCTGAGGAACAATCCCAGAGCCGCATTGATTAAATGTCTGGACCGCTGCAGCAACCTTTCTACAATGAGCTGGGGATTATCTTTCGAAAAACAGGCTTTCTATATTGAAGAAACAGAACAGAACATTCTTCCGCTTGCAGAAATGCTTCTTTCTGACGATGCCTATCATCATGCCGCATGGCTGCTGAAATATCAGATGGAAAGTCTTCTGGATACTCTGAAAAACAGGAATTCCTTATAAGCACAGAAAGAGCCGCACTCACGCGGCTCTTCATTTAGAATTCACTGTGCATTCTTTACATGTCTGATGACATTCTGGTAGATGCTCTTGAGTTCAGCTCGCTGTGCATCTGTCAGCTGTGTTTCCTCATTCTCCAGTGTGAAGTCATCCGTCAGGGAAGTATGATACGCCTTGATCTCACCATCAACAATGCTCAGAACTTCCGGAACAAAGAAGGCAGGTTCCAGTTCTCCTGTTTCAGGATTGGGTTCCTTTTTGATCACAGGATCCAGACATTCATATAACTTATGAAGACGTTCATCAAAGATCTTTTCATCAATCTCAGATGTCATCTCCGGTTCATATACATCTACATAATATGCCTTGATACCTGCTTCCTTTAATACTTCATTCAAGATCGGTACCGCACGATTGCAGTACGGACAGGTCTGATAGGAATATAACAGAACACCTGTACCACCTTCATCAAACAGACGGAAAGCTTCTGTAAAGGAAATCTGTTCAAAGGCAGGATCATCATCCTCCAGCCACCAGTAGCCATCCATTTCCAGCTTCTTTGTATTCAGCACAACCGCTTCCTTTTCTGACGATACCGGTGCTTGTGCAGAGCCTGCAGAAGATGCAGGTGCATTCGCTGCACAGCCTGCCAGCAGGAAAGCAGTTAATGTTACAGTCATAAACTTCTTCATCGTCTATTTCCTCCATTCATGCGCAATTAGTGTATCATGTCTATGTGACAAGAAAGTGAATCAAAAGTGAATCATTAGGATTCAAACCTTCCGGGAGAGTTTTTTATTATGAGTGATACACAGTATTCAAGAGCAGAACTGATCATGGGCACCAAGGCCATGAACGATATTCATCAGGCTCGTGTTGCCGTCTTCGGCGTCGGCGGTGTCGGCGGCTTTGTTGTCGAAGCCCTGGCCCGCATGGGTGTAGGAACCCTGGATCTGATTGACAATGACACAGTATGTCTCAGCAACCTTAACCGTCAGATCATCGCTACCCACGATACATTAGGCATGCGCAAGGTAGACGCTGCCGAAGCCCGTGTGCACAGCATCAGTCCGGATACTGTAGTCAATAAATATGACTGCTTCTATCTGCCGGAAGAAAAGCACCGCTTTAACTTTACTGCATACGACTATATTGTGGACGCAATTGATACAGTCACAGCCAAGATCGATATCATTCTGGAAGCACAGAAAGCAGGCACACCGATCATCTGTGCCATGGGCTGCGGCAACCGCATTGATCCCTCAAAGCTGATTGTTACCGACATCTATAAAACAACCGGTGATCCTTTAGCCAAGATCATGCGTCATGAACTGAAGAAGCGTCGTGTTAAAAAGCTCAAGGTTGTCTACTCTACAGAAACACCTTTGAAGCCGCTGCAGCTTGAACTGCCGCAGGAAGCATCTCTCAACGGTGCCGGCCGCCGCAGTACACCCGGCTCTTCCGCCTTCGTACCGGCTGCCGCAGGTCTTCTGATTGCCTCCGTGGTTGTCAGAGATCTGACGAAGTTTGATCCTAACAGCAGATGAACAAACATCAGGCCATATCATCACGATATGGCCTGTACTGTTTACTGATTGTTCTGATTGAGAATTTCCTGCTGGAATTCCTTGGATACCTTAAGCATTTCCAGATACCACTGCTTAAAGTAAGGACGGATCATGTCATCCTGAATGTTGGCAGCGTTCTTTTCTGTAATCACTGCTTCTCTGCCGGCATTGAGAATCGGCAGATTGTTTTCAATCTTATAGGCGATGACATCCTTTACGACATTGAAGCGTTCTTCGAAAAGGGCAGTCAGCTGTGCATCGATACGATCAATCGCAGCACGGTCTTCATCAAGTCTTGTCATGTGTTATGTACTCCTTATGTAAAAGCTACAATAGCACGCATATTCTGCCTGCGCAAAGACAGCGCCTGATACGCTTACATTTTTTCATTACATTCGCGAATGAAAGCGATGAAAATTTACAGAAAACGTTATCATTGTTTCATTGCCATGCTAGAATTAGAAAACAAGAATAAAAAGGAAGGCTAAAAATATGGCAAAGAACTTTGTATTTATTTCTCCGACTTTCCCGCCTACATATTATCAGTTCCCGAAGGCATGGAAGGCAATCGGCGGTACATCTCTCTGCATCGGCGAAGATCCCTATGAATCTCTGTCTCAGGAATTAAAGGATGCTACTGACGAATACTACCAGGTAACAAACATGCAGGATTACGATCAGATGTATCGTGCCGTTGCATGGTTTGCTCACAAGCACGGCAAGATCGACTGGCTCGAATCCAACAACGAATTCTGGCTGGAACAGGATGCTAAGCTGCGTACAGACTTCAATATCACTTCCGGTGATAACTCCGAATCTGTAATGCGTTTCAAGACTAAGTCCAACATGAAGGCTTACTACGAAAGAGTAGGCGTACCGGTTGCAAGATATCATCTGACAACTACTTACGAAGAAGGCAAGAAGTTCGTTAATGAAGTAGGTTACCCTGTAATCGTTAAACCGGATGATGGTGTTGGTGCTTCCGCTACATGGAAGATCAAGGATGATGAAGGTCTGGCTGATTTCTACAGACAGGATCTGCCTACACAGTACATCATGGAAGAATTCGTTCCCGGTGACATCGTTTCCTATGACGGAATCGCTGACCAGGACAACAATATCATCTTCAAGACATGCCACACATATTCCTCTCCCATCATGGATGTTGTAAATGATGGCGGTGAAGTATGGTACTGGTCTGAAAGAGAAATCCCTGCTGCTCTGGATGAAATGGGTGCCAAGGTTATCAAGTCCTTCGGTATCAAGGCTCGTTTCTTCCACACAGAATACTTCAAGCTGACTGAAGACAAGGCAGGCCTTGGCAAGAAGGGTGACTATGTAGGTCTTGAAGTTAACATGCGTCCTCCGGGAGGATGGTCTCCTGACATGATGAACTACGCTAACGATATTAACGTATATCAGATCTACGCTAATATGTGCATGTACAACGAAGGTATGTACAGCACAGATCGTCCTTACAGCTGCGTATTCATCGGCAGACGTGATAAGAACAACTATAAGTACACAAGTGCTGACGCTTATGCAAAGTTCGGCGATGCTGTAACAATGCACGGCCGTATGCCTGAAATCCTTGGTGTAGCTATGGGTAACGAATACTTCGTTGCACGCTTCCCTTCCAAGGAAGAAGTAGACGCATTTGTATCCTTCGTAATGGAAAAGGCTGACTGATGAAGACAGCGTATTACAAGCATTACAGCGTGAACCTCGGACGTGACATGGAATTCAAAGTCTATGGTCACGCCGGCAGACCCTTCATTGTATTTCCTTCCCAGGACGGCCGCTTCTTCGATTTCGAAAACAACGGCATGATCGACTGTGCGATGGATTTCATTGAAGCAGGCAGAGTGCAGTTCTTCTGCTGCGACTGCAATGATACAAACAGCTGGTCCTCCAAGAGCGAAGACAAGCGCGGAAGAATTCTGTCACAGGAAGCATATGTACGTTACATCTGCGATGAACTGTGCCCGATCATCTTCGATATCAACGCAGAAGCAAACAACGGACAGCGCGCTGATGGCATCATGACAACAGGCTGCTCCATGGGCGGTACACACGCTCTGAACTTCCTGCTGAAGAGACCGGATGTATTTGCAGGATGCATTGCTCTGTCCGGTGCTTATGATGCTCGTCTGTTCTTCCCTGATTACATGGATGATCTGGTATATGCCAACTCTCCTGTTGATTACATCAACGGCATGGCATATGATCACCCCTATGTCGAAATGTATCGTCATAAGGACATCATCCTGTGCTGCGGAAGAGGTGCATGGGAACAGCCGATGCAGGATGACTCAGCTCGTATGAAGGAACTGTTCGAATACAAGAACATTCCGGCATGGGTTGACTTCTGGGGCAATGACATCGCTCACGACTGGCCTTACTGGCGCAGAGAGCTGCCCTACTATCTCAGCTTCGTCTGCTAAGAAGCAATACTCAGAAAACGGCATATGCCGTTTTCTTTTTGTTTCCTTTGCGTTAGAATACTGTCTGTATGCGGATATGGTGGAATTGGCAGACACGCTAGATTTAGGCTCTAGTTCCTCGTGAGTGCAGGTTCAAGTCCTGTTATCCGCACCATATCGAGTGTTCATGATGATCCTGAAGTTATGAACACTCTTTTTTCATGCGTGAATGGCAATTTTCAACAACATCCGCAAACATGTAAAACTGCCCGATGATTACGCTGTATCCTGTAATCACGGGCAGTTCATTATATATGAATGATATTATGCGAAAACTATTTCGCTGTATAATACTTGCCCTCGCCTCTGCCATGTACTTCAATCAAGCCAATGTCATGCATCTGCTTTGCTAAAGTAAAGGTTCTGGTCCTCTTCAGTTCCAGCAATTCACTGATTCCTTTTTCTGTAATTTGACCATGTTCCTTTATATAGTTAAGAACCTTCTGCATCTGCGGAGTAATTCCAGCAGACTTCTGTGTCACTGTCGATGAAGCATTGTTCATGTTCGGAAGGACAATCTTGAACGCATTCGGCGTTGCTTCGATTGTCGGCTGAGCCGGGCAGTTTTCATATAGCTTAAAAATTCTGCGAATTCCTGTGCCGTAGCTTTCAATCAAACGAAGGCGGTGAAAAACTTCCGCGAGGTTTTTATTCCGCGGCTGGGAAATTCCGATCCGAATATCATCCGTAGACAATCCGGGAAGCAGACCTCCAATGGAGATAAACTCTATTCTTTCGTCGTTCACATTGATAATAATGCTTCCGCTGAAACTGTAGTCACGATGAATCAGTGCATTCAGAAGTGCTTCGCGGAGTGCTTCTTCCGGATAGTCCCGTTTTTCAATTCGTTCCAGACCCTTGAATACTGCAGTAGTTTTGTTGCAGAGGGTCAGGTAACTGTAGGCTTCTTCCAGCTGTTTGAAAATAGAGCCTGAGAATTCCCTGCTGTCTTTGAAAGTAGTATTCGCTTCGTCGCCAAAGACAGCAATCTTCGTCGTGTGGGCACATTGATCCGACAGAATTAAGCCAAGATTAGTAAAAATATCATCATTTTTCTGTGTAATACCAAGAACACGGTATTTTTCTTTGCTGAATTCTACTCCGTATCTCTGAAATGCATTCTGTGCCCTCTCAAAGCTCAAAGCCTGTTCCATTGAACGCATTTCCTCGAAAGTATCGCCATCACTTTCCTTAATCATTCTGCGAATTTGATCTGAAGAAGCAGGAACGCTGGAAGTACCCTGACGGACAAATACACCGCTCGGCTTCAGCCCCTTTCCTCTCAGATAATAGGGTTTGTTAGTACCCTCATTTACAGTAATACGAACAACTCTGTTTTCCTGAACAGTAAATCGCACAAACATAGTGACATCCGGCATAATTGCATCCCGGATTCCATTTGTAATGCGGGTGTACTCTTTATCCACATCAGTCAGACCAACTACATTGCCATTGTTATCGATGCCAACATACACAACACCGCCATCCGTATTTGCAAATGCAATAATCTCTTTATATATTTCATCGGTAAACTGAGATTTAAACTCAATGTTTTCAGTCTCGAAATTCATGAACACACCTCCATGTACTGCAGTTGGTTCTATTATACTCACAAAATTCACTCACCCCAACCGCAAGTAAGCGAATTTTGCGAATATTCGCTTTTTATCAGCGAATATTCAGCATCAAAGAATCATTCTGCTGAAAATCCGAATCATCAGCAGTATGTCAGGACCGGAAGATACAGCTTCCGGTCTTTTGTATTTCTGTGTCTGTAAATATCCATTATGGATAATTACACGGATATTTTCGAAGTGAAGAGAGTAATATGTACATGGAGGTATTACCTATGTTTCAGACAAGTGAACTCGCACGTCTGTTAGGCGTTGCACGCTCCTACCTTCATTACTATGACCGTGAAGGCATTATTCAGCCTCAGAAAGATACAAAGAAATTCCGTCAGTACTCCGAAACCGATCTGATTGCCTTAGCTTCCGCTAAGTATTACAGAGCTATGAATATGGACCTGGAAGCTTTGAAGGGAATTGTGCATACCAGCGGCTTACGTGAAAAGAATGCCGAGATGAACAGTGTTCAGAACTCCCTGCGCGAACAGATTTCCTTTCTGCAGGATGCTCTGGTTGTTACAGAGTATGCTAAAAGCAGTTATGAGATTGCCTATCGTGAAGAATCCTGTTCTGAAGGGGAAGGAACAGCTACTGACTTTGTCATCATGACAAAGGATGGTGAACTGATTGATGAAGTTGTAGATGACCCGATCACACAGGATCTTCTGCAGCAGTTCCCCTTCATTTCCTACAGCTATCACTTTCCAAAGCAGGCATTGGTGAATCCGGAAGCCTTTGCATATTCCCTTGGCATTGCGACCATCCATGACATGGTCGTAAAAAGAAACATCCCTCTGCCATCTTCCGCCTTTGCGGTAGAACAGCAGCCCTGTATCTTCTTCAACAAGGAAATGAGCAGTGATATTCGCTTTACCTATGAAGATTTTGAACCTGTCCGTGCCTATGCAAAGGAACATGGTCTTGTCTTAACCGGTGAAGCAGTGGCCTATTGTGTCTTTACCAACTATGACCATGAACAGGGAAAAATAAGATTTGTCATACAGAATTTTGTTCAAAAGGCTTGCGTGTAAAGTTAGTTGACAGTTTATCTTCGTAAATAAAGGAAGGTGAACTATGAAAAAGTCATTTGCTATTCTCGTATCCGCAGCTATGCTCGCAGCAGGCTGCACTAGTGGTACAAGTTCTGCACCTGCAGCAAGCGCACCTGGTTCCGCTGCTGCTCCTGCACTCACTCCCGGTGTTTACACCGGCACAGCTATGGGCTTCCACGCACCCGTTGTCGTAGAAGTTGAAGTTGACGAAACATCCATCAAGAGCATCACAGTTACAGAATCTGAAGAAACAAGATTCGTAGCTGACAATGCTATGGTACAGCTGCCCGCTGATATGGTTGCTGCACAGAGTGTTAACGTTGACATGTACACAGGCTGCACAATCTCCTCCATGGCAGTTAAAGGCGCTGTAAAGGATGCTCTCTCCCAGGCTGGCGATACATCTTTATTCGAAGCTAAGCCTGAAGCTGCAGCTCGTACTGAAGAAACAATCGACACAGATGTAGTTGTTGTCGGTGGTGGTATGGCAGGTCTTGCATCTGCTCTGTCCGCAGCTGATAACGGTGCAAACGTTGTCCTGCTCGAAAAGCTCGACCGTGTAGGCGGTTCTACAGTTCTGTCCGGTGGTATCCTGTATGCTACTGGTACAACATTCACAGAAGATAACGATCCTCAGGCTCTGGCAGACTACTGGCAGATGCGTGCTGAAGGCAACGCTGATGATGCAATGCTGCTGATGGCTGCTGAAAAGGGTGCTGCCACTTTCGAACAGCTGCAGGACTGGGGTATGGTCATCTCCACAAGAGTTGGCACATGCGGTATCTCCCCTGCTCTGCGTGGTCATTATGCTTCCAATGCTGAAGCTGATGGTGCTTCCACAGATGGTGTAGACTTCATCGTTCCTCTGCTCAAGAAGGCAGAAGAAAAGGGTGTTAAGATCCTGCTCCACACAGCTGCTACAGAACTGCTCCAGGATGGCGCTGCTATTACTGGTGTAAAGGCTACTGGCAAGTCTGTTGACTACACAATCAATGCTAAGTCTGTAATTCTCGCTACTGGCGGTTTCGACCAAGATGCTAAGATGTTCGCTGAAAAGTCTCCTGAAATGGCTGGCAGATTCACACTGGCTTCTGCTGGTAACACAGGTGATGGTATCAAGATGGGTGAAGCTGTTGGTGCTGCTACTGACTTCACAGGCGGCTGGATCGGCTTCCACATGACAGACCTCACAACTCATTACATTGAACAGTCCAACCTGCTCGGCTGGAGCGGTCTGCTCAACGTAACAGATAAGGGTGTTCGTTATGGTAACGAATTCGCTGACTACCCGATCTACTGCACACAGATGGTAACTGCTGAAGCTGAAGGTGCTGAAAAGTTCTGGATCATTGTTGACTCCACAGTTGAAATGTATGCAGGTCTGGCTGAAAACGCTGTTGGCAAGAACCTGGGCTTCAAGGGTGAAACACTCGAAGAAGTAGCTGGTGCTGCCGGTATCGACGCTGCTGCTCTGCAGGCAACTGTTGATGCATACAACGCTACTGTTGCTTCCGGTGAAGCTGATGAATATGGCAAGGTAAATACAGTACCTGTAATGACAGCTCCTTACTATGCTGTTTCCATTCAGCCTGCTTCCCTGGGTACAATGGGCGGTCTGGTAATCAACGCTGACGCTGAAGTTCTGGATACAAACGGCAATGCAATCGAAAACCTGTATGCAGCTGGTGCAGTATGCAACAGCTGGGTTCTGTACAGAGAATACCCTGCATCCGGTACATCCATCACAACATCTGCAACAATCGGTATCATTGCAGGTGAAAACGCAGCTAAGTAATTCCTTTCTTACAGACGCTGAATGTAACCGACAGAGCACTGTGCTTATACAGTGCTCTGTTTTTATTAACCCAAGTCATAACCTGTGTTTTTCGAATGTTATAATGGGTTCATCAGAAAAACAGGTTTCAATCAGGTTCCATTTTGTACAACTGTCCGGATCAGAACAGGAGAGCTGTGTATAAGGACCCATATAAATACAATGATCAGCTGAAATTCCATATTGTTATAAGGAGGAAATTAAAATGCATAAGCAAAGAATGAAAAATATCATAATGTGTACATTGTTCTGCGTATCTCTGGTTCTGACTGGCTGTAAAGGTGAAATCGGAAACAATCAGACCGCAGATTCTTCAGAACAATCCGTGATGGAAACAGCAGAAGCGGAAGATATGTTTTATTGTGAAGAGATTTCGGATGAACTCTTTTCAAGAATCTATGGTAAATCCTTCAAGGAAGAATGTACTGTTTCCAGAGATGATCTGAGATACCTGCATTTGCTTCATAAGGATCTGGAAGGAAATACACATGAAGGTGAAATGATCGTAAACAAGCATATTGCCGAAGATGTATTAGAGGTTTTCAGACAGCTGTACGATGCTGATTACCCGATCGAAAAAATACGTCTTGTAGATGAATATGATGCCGATGATGAACTTGCCATGGAAGATAATAACAGCTCTTCTTTTAACTTCCGCTTCATATCACATACCTCAAGAGTATCGAAGCATGGACTTGGTCTGGCCATTGACATCAATACGCTTTACAATCCATACACTAAAGTTGTCGATGGTGAAAGGATTATAGAACCGGTTACTGCCGAAGAATACCTGGATCGAAGCAAGGATTTTGATTATAAGATCGATGAAAATGATCTGGCATACAAACTATTCACAGGCATTGGCATGGAATGGGGAGGAAGCTGGGAAGATCGGAAAGACTACCAGCATTTTGAAATGACAACCGAGGAGTTAGAGAAAATATATCCGGGATGGTCTTCATAAAGCAAACGTCAAAGGAGCAGTCACACAAAAGGCGAAGGTATCATCACATATACCTTCGCTTCTTTTCACTCTTTTATGCTGCTGTTCAGCCACCGCTGTATTCTTTCGCTGCTGCTGTAGGGACATATCCGCATGTTTCCATCTGCATCGAAGTTTGTACATCCATCCTCTGATGCATGGATGCACTGACTGATATCTGTGCAGATCTGACTGTCCGGCTGCTCTGTACCATCCTGTACAGCTGCGATCCAGACGGCCATTTCCTTCATCGACATGCCTGTAAGATACCTGTAGTGATTCATAACTCCTCCTGCTAATACTATACACAGTTCAAAGAGGAATTCCCTCGCCCCCGAGTATGGAATCGAGGGTGGCTTTATCAGTCTACAGACTGAATCTTTGTGATGATTTCGTGTTTGATTGCCTGATTCAAAGCCAGTGCTGCATCACGGCTGTCGGCCTTGGCATAGAAGTAGAACTTGATCTTCGGTTCTGTACCGGAAGGACGGATTGCAAACCAGCTGCCGCCTTCCAGGAAGATACGAAGTGCATTCTGTGCCGGCAGATCCTCATAGCCATTTGTATAGTCAACAACATGATCCACCTTTACACCGGCAACAGTTTCCGGCATATTTGCACGGATCCATGTCATCATACGGCCGATGCGTTCAGAACCTTCAATGCCTTCAAGAATGATATTCGGTTCATCTTCGGCAAAGTATCCGTATTCTGCATAGATATCCTGCAGAACATCCCATAATGTCTTGCCCTGCTTGCGGTAGTACGCAGCAGCTTCCGCTACCAGCATACCGGCGGAGATACCGTCCTTATCACGGATATCCACACATGCCGCATAGCCGACTGCTTCTTCATAACCGAAGAGATATGTATAGCCTTCTTCCAGAAGTGAAGGAATTCTGCCGCAGATGTTCTTGAAGCCGGTCAGTGTTTCCACCATTCTGACACCATATGCTTCTGCCATGATGGTACTTAATGTAGAAGTGACGATAGACTTGATCATGACACCCTTTTCCGGAAGTGTACCTGCTGTCTTATTGCCTTCAAGAATATACTTTACAAGCAGATAGCCTGTCTGGTTGCCGTTAAGCGGAATGTAATTGCCTTCGTTGTCACGGATTTCAATCGCAAAGCGGTCAGAGTCGGGGTCGGTTGCCATTAACAGTTCCGCACCCATTTCACGGCCATACTTTTCAGCCAGAGCAAATGCTTTGGGATCTTCAGGATTAGGATAGCCTACCGTTGTGAAGTTGGGATCAGGCTGTTCCTGTTCCGGTACGATCATCCAGTTATTGAAGCCGCGGATTCTCAGCATATCACGGAAAGGAATGGAACCGGCACCGTTGAGCGGTGAATAAACAAGCGGAATATCAAGATCCAGTTCATCCCCTTCATGGATGGCAAGACCTGTCACAAGACCCATATAGGCACGGTCATAGTTGCTGCTTAATACCTTGATCTTGCCAGAGGCAACACCTTCTTCAAAGGAAGAAGTCTTAACATCGGTCCACATGTTAACAGCATTGATCTTTTCCGTCATACCATCAGCGACCTTGCTGGATACCTGACAGCCATCTGTCCAGTATGCCTTATAGCCGTTATACTCCTTCGGATTATGGGAAGCAGTAATGTTGATGCCGGCGGTAGTGTGCAGGAAGCGTACCATGTAGGCCAGTTCCGGTGTCGGACGCAGATCCGGGAATGTAAATACCTTAATACCGTTGGCAGCAAGTATACCTGCTGTCAGCTGTGAGAATTCCTTAGAGAAATGACGAGGGTCATGAGCGATGACAACACCTGCATCCATGGCAGCCTGTCCCTGTTCTTTGATGTAGTCAGCGATACCCTGTGTAGCCTTGCCTACTGTCAGGAAATTCATGTTGTTGGTACCTGCACCAACCTTACCTCTTAAGCCTGCTGTACCGAAAGACAGATCCTTGTAGAAGCGTTCCATGATTTCCTTCTCATTATCGGCTATCGTTTCCAGTTCAGCTCTTAAGGGATCATTCTGATCCAGCTTTTCCAGCCATTCATTATATTTTTCCTTAGCGTTCATATTTTCCTCCATTATTGTTCTGAAAACAGATCCTTGGCAATCTGTATGAAATCACGGGCATATGTAGAAAGATAGGCACCTGATCTGCAGGCAACGACGAAATCCGATGTCGTACGTGTTTCTCCGAAACTATAGCAGTCGATCGGTGTCGCCTGTACACGATGCTTCAGATGTGTCTCAAAGATAAAGGAAACACCATAGCCTGTCGCTACCAGTTCCATGATCGCAGGCATGTTTCCGGTATACATCACATGATCAAATTTCAGATTATTCTTTCTCTGATAGTCATCCACAATCGCACGTGTACGCTGTTCCGGACGCATCTTCAGTACCAGTTCATCCTTTAACAATGCCGGATCCAGACGCGGATAACGGCTGTAAGGATTATCCTTTGCATACTTCTTCAGACGATGGTCTGCCTTTGTGCAGATCAGCAGTTCCTCAGTACCGATAGTTTCGTAATGAATCAGAGAATTCAGTTCCGCCGGCTTACTGCCGAAGGCAATCTCCACTTCCCCTTCCAGAATACGCTTGTCATTGACAGCAGAACTGTCCTCAAAGACATTCACTTTTACATTGGGATGCAGCTTCTGGAATGCAGGCAGTGTTGTCGGTAACATATAGGTTCCGCGCATATGCGGGAAAGCTACATTCAGCACACCCACATCACGCTTGGTCATATCCGCCAGTTCCATATCCAGATCACTCTTCAGATTCATGATCTGCTGTGCCTTGTCGACATAACGCTCACCGGCAAAGGTGAGCACATATTTATTGCCTACACGACGGAACAGCTTCAGACCAAGTTCATCCTCCAAACCGCTGAGAAACTTGCTTAAAGTCGGCTGTGTTACATACAAAGACTCTGCAGCCTTTGTAATATTCTGATATTTGGCAATCGCCAGTACATATGATAAATCTCGGAAATCCATACAGGTTCTCTACTTTCACTGTATTCATTATAACGTAAATCATGCGATTCCCGTCTGTTTTTCCCAATCAATCCACCAAGCTTGACACCTGCATTATTTACAGGTAACAATACAGCCAAGGAATATTTCAATGAATCAGGCAGTCATCCCGTTAATTGTACTGATCATCACCGTGACGATCGGTTTCATAAAGAAAATAAACATAGGCTTTTTTGCCGTTGGTGCTGCATACCTTCTGGGTCTTTACTATGGCTTAAGTGCAAAACAGATCACTGCCGGCTTCTCCGGCAGTATGATGGTCACTCTGACCGGTGTTACCTTCCTGTTCGGTATGGCTTCTCAAAACGGAACTCTGGAAAAGTTCTCCCGCAGGATCATAGCCATGACCGGCAAGCATACCTGGGCAATCCCGCTTCTGATCTTCTGCCTGTCCGCCTTCATCTCTGCCATCGGACCCGGACACATCGCTGCCGGTATTCTGATGACAACCTTCGCCGTCTTCATCGCTGCCGAACTGCATATGAACCCGATCGGTGCCGCCTTAATTGCTAAGCTTGGTGCCAACGCCGGAGCTGCTTCCCCTCTTGCCATGGCCGGTATTATTGCGAAAAACCTTGCGGCAGAAGCAGGCTATACAGGCATTGAACTGCATATCTTCTTATCTGTACTGCTGGCAGGTTTCCTGTTTGCCATCATTGTCTACTTCATTTACAGACTATATAAATTCCGACCTGATCATCTGAATCTGAAACATTCCGATGAACACTTCACCACACAGCAGCTGATCACTCTTGCAGTCATGACCATCACGGTTGTCTGCTGTATCGGCTTCCATCTGGATACAGGTTTATTCTCCTTTGCGGCAGGAAGTGCGCTGGTACTGTTTGGCTGTGCGGATGAAAAGAAGGCCATCCGCAGTATTCCCTGGAGTACATTGTTTCTGATCTGCGGTGTCGGTGTTCTGGTCAATGTCATTGAGATTCTTGGCGGCATTGATCTGATCGCAGACTTCCTGCATTCCTTCATGACGACAAAAACAGCAGCCCCGATCATTGCCGCAACCTCCGGCACCCTTTCCTGGGTATCCACAACCACCGGTGTTGTCATGCCTACGATGTTCCCGGTCGCCCACGAAATCTGCCTGCAGTTCGGCGGTAGCGTCAGCTTTGCGGAACTGGCAGCGACAATCACTGCTTCTTCCTTTGCGGCCGCAATCAGTCCGTTAACGACAGGCGGTGCGATCATCATGACTTCCTACTCTTCCGTCAAGGAAACAACTACAGAAGAGATGAATGTATTATTCCATCGTCTGTTCCTGCTTTCGGCATTAAATCTATTGTTCCATATTGTTCTGGCTGCCTGCGGTGTTTTCCATCCCGGCACCCTGCTGCCCTGAGCACACAATCGTTAAAGAGAGGACCGGTGCAGTCACTGCATCGGTCCTCATTTCATCAGATTCTCTTAAATTGCAATCGGCAGCTGAATCTCTGTCAGCCATTCTTCCTCGGATTCCTTGTTCCAGATACCGTCGATATAGCATTCACGAGCAAGTCCGGATACGGTATATCCGTTCTGTTCTGCATACTTCATCAGGAAAGCATATGCTTCACCGATCTTGTCGTATGCGCCTTTATGGTAAATACTCAGTACGTTTGTTTCGGGAAGAGTTCTGAAGTGAATTCTTTCATTCTCCTTGCCGAAGGCTGTCACAGCTTCACTGTGTCTGATCCGGATATCTGTTTCCTTGTGTTCACCATCAAGATACTCGCAGAACTCATACTGCGGATCCGTACACTTCAGATCCGGGTTCAGTCTCTGACATTCCGCTCCTACGGAGGGAATCCACTGCATACTGTCTGAATAAGACTTCAATACTGTTTCAGCAGTATAAACAATCTTTTCAGGAATCATTTTCTCAGTTACCTGATATTTCATCTCTTTATCCTCCAAAATTGAATTGATAATGGAAAGACGAGATTCGATCATCTGCTTTTCTTTTGTCAGTGCCTCCAGTTTCCCGCGCAGAATCTGCTTCGCATCTGCACCCGAGAAGACTGCTCTGATTTCCTCGATAGACAGACCAAGCTGTCTGTATGATTTGATTCTCGCTGCAGTCTCCAGCTGTGAGGTTTCATAAAACCTGTAGTTATTCCATTCGTCAACGAAAGCAGGTTTCAGAAGGCCTTCTTTCTCATAAAACCTCAGCGCCTTTACAGTCAGATGCGAAAGCTTTGAAAATTCACTGATCTTAAGCATAATCGCCGTTCTCCTTTCCACAATCAGACTCTACGCTTTCCCCTAAGGTCAGGGTCAAGAGAGAAATTTGAAAAGATTCTTCTGTTCGATGATACACACCGGAAACACATTCTCCGCCTTCATTTATCTGTGGATATACATTCGGGAAAGTTCCGGTTCATCATCCCCCTGCACCATGCAGAGAAATTCCCATCCGTATCTCTCATGAGAAATAGAATAAATCGATACGATTTATTCCTTTGAGAAGCACAGTTGCCTGCACCTCTTCTGGGATTCTCTCTATCCCTTATCCCCTATCAGGGATTGCATGTTGTTCTTC
>JAZUHS010000072.1:0-22277 GCA_045641845.1 Bulleidia sp.
CTTCCCATCAGCAAAAAAGGCATCTTAGAGATATTGTGCATATCTAAGATGCCTTTATTTCTATATCCTGAATCAGAGTTCTTCACCGTTTGTACGAATGACATTCTGATACCAGTAGAATGAATCCTTCTTTGTTCTTGCAAAATCACCTGTGCCGTCATCGTGGCGATTTACATAGATGAATCCATATCTCTTTGCATACTGTCCCGAACCAGCCGAAACCAGGTCTGTCGGTCCCCAGGCTGTATAGCCAATCACGGGAATACCATCTTCTACAGCTTCTTTTAATGCCTGCAGATGCGGCTTGAAATAAGCGATACGATAATCGTCATGAATTGAGCCATCTTCCTCGACCTTGTCATATGCACCAATACCGTTTTCTACAACCATTAAAGGTGTATCAGGATAGCGGCCATGCAGTTCATTAAGCGTATAGCGCAGGCCATTCGGATCAATTTGCAGTCTCCAGTCGGATGCCTTCAGATGAGGATTTTTGATACCCGTTGTCATATTGCCGCCGACCTTTTCAAGATTCTCTTCAATATGCATCAATACAGCTGTTCAGGGAAGATTTCTGAAGAAGGAAGACAAATACTCATGCAGCAGAATGCAGGTCTTCAGAGGCCTTGAAACAGGCTTCAGAGACAAAAAAGAGAGTGCATCAGTGATGAATACCGATACACTCTGAATTACTGCTTCAGCAGCTTTCCTTCCAGAACTTCTCCATAGCAGCAATGTATTCTTCCTGATGAGCAAACCAGCTTGCACAGTGTCCGCAGTCATCAAAGAGATATACATTTACATGATTAAGATTCATTTTTTTCAGGCGAATGCTCTGGTTCCAGTTGCAGAACCAGTCTTCCTTACCGTGGAATACAGTAATGGGAACTGTTGTCTTTCTAACTGCTTCATAGGCAGAGCCTTCGCGAAAATCTACTTTCATGATCATTCTTACCAGAAGATTCAGTGAAGGCAGGAAAGGCTTTTCAGGCAGATGGAGCATGCGAGATGCAAACTCCTTCAGTTCTTCATATGGCTGCATGAAAGGGGAATCTGCAGTAATGCCGTGAAGCAGATCACCGACTTCCTCCGAAGCCATCAGTACGGAAGCAGCGCCCATGGACGTGCCGTAGAGGTAGATCGGAAGATCTGTCTTTGCATGTGCCCATCTGACCCAGTCAGCGATATCCTTCCGTTCCTTCATGGAGAAGGTTACCAGCTTTCCTTCACTCTTTCCGGCTGCACGTTCATCAATAATCAGAAGGGAACACTTTCTTGTATAGAACCAGTAGGCAATACCGGCAAAGTCAGCGTACCAGTCACTCTTCCAGCCATGACACATAACGACAAGACGTTCACTGTTTTCCTGAAAGAACCAGCGTCCGTACAGCTTCAGACCATCTCTTGAAGTAATGTATTCTTCACTGTAGGGCAGGGCAAGAACACGATCACGGCGTTCATACATTTTGCGAAGACCATCTGCACTGAGGAACTTGTCCATCGGCAGGGCAAATACTGTAGTGAAGTCCAGGATAAAGAAGAAGACAATGAACAGTACGTAGAGTACTGCTAGAACAATCAGGGCAATAATGACAGGTTTCATGTTTTCCTCCTTGTTAAGTGTATTGTCTCATGAAAAGAAGAAGCATGCGTCAGGCATGCTTCTTGAATCATATGATTACTTTCTCTCCAGAGCGAACCACACAGCAGCGGCGAAGGCTGCAAATGCGGCTGCGATACCGCCGAGAATTCCGCCATGGAAGGAATCACCTGTGTTGACACCGGTACTGGGCTTTACAGCAGGCTTCTGTTCTTCTTCCGGCTTTTCAACAGGCTTAACTTCAGGATCCTTATTGTCGTCGGGATTTTCAGGATCGGGTGTTACTTCGGGATCCTTATTGTCATCGGGATTTTCGGGATCAGGAGTTACTTCCGGGTCTTTGTTATCAGGATCTTCAGGATCCGGAGTTACCTCAGGTTCCTTATCCTTGATATCCATCGGAGTACGCCAGATCTGTGCACCATAGAAGGGATTTGCTGTACCGACAACCATATAGCCGGGAACTGTTGTAAAGATACGAAGACCATGGTTATAACGATCATTGAAGCCGTTGTTTGTGATTGTGCGGATTGCTACAGAACCGTCTTCTGCCTGCTTGATTTCATACAGATCAAAGCCGGCAACGGAATCCTTCATATAAGACAGACATGTCTTCAGGTAGCCGAGATTTTCGGAAACGACGAAGGAGAACAGCAGTCCGAACATGCCCTTGATATCGGCAGGGATGCTGTCGCTGGAAGTAATATAGTCAGAGATCAGTTCAAGAATACTGTCATATGCATCAGCGAATTCTTCAGATACTGTTTCATCCAGCATCTTTTCCAGTTCCTTGATCTGACGGGCGATAGCCGCAAGGTTTGTGGCATCTTCGTCATCGATGATGCCCTTGATAATGGAACCGTCAAGGATACCCTTGATCAGCTTCTGTCTCTGTTCCTTTGTCAGAACAACTTCAGGGACGGAGAAGTCGGGATCTGTATCATCATCATACAGAGATACGGACATCTGCACTTCGTAGTTGGCTGCGGCGATGGCCTGTTCGAGCATCATCTCAGCAGCAGTTTCTTCATCCGTTTCCTGCAGTGTCTGCAGAGAAGCGGAAGGGAAGATATCCTTTTCCAGAAGCTTGATCAGTACCAGCATGTAGTTCAGCTGACTGGACCATTCTTCACGGGACATGTTCAGCAGTTCACCATTGACCAGCTGTGCCAGAACATGTGTCAGGGATGTTTCATCCATTGTGGACAGATACATGGTGTCGTTAACAACTGTAGTCATCCATGTATACTGTGTCATATGTGTTTCATATCCTGACTTCCATCCGGAGATTGCTTCAGGGAACATTTCAGTAGGATCGCCGACAACCATTTCGATGTTTTCATCATGATCCATTCTGTACAGATTGATGGAATCTGTCAGGTTCTTTGCCAGAATACGGAAGGAACGATCTGTCAGAACATTCATCAGGGAATAGTTGACGTCGTTGTATTCGCCGATGTAAAGATAATCTCCATAGACCTCGAGTGTGCATGCACCGGAGGAATGACGGGAAGGATCAATACCGAAGGTATAGCGTGCACCTTCGTTCTGATCACCGATCACAGGTGTCCATGTCCATGCTTCATGATCATTGACTTCACCCTTTTCAGGATCGTATACACCCTTGACGACAGCGAATGTACGTTCCTTTTCGTTTGTTGCTGCATGACCTGTAACAATTGCTGTATAGACAGTATTTTCACCATACTGAATGACCTGGTAAAGACCGCCGCCGCCTTCACTGTCCGCACGTACGATCGCAGGATAACCGCAGAGATCATTCTGATCAGCGATTGCCTTCCAGCTGCCGTGCAGAATGCTCAGATCTGTTTCATAGTAATCGTTGACAACAGGTGCAGGATTCTGTGTGGCCATGATCTCAACACCATAGGGTTCTCCCTGTGTTGTATCAGCCAGACCGCCCGCAAGCAGCCATTCTTCCTTTGTGCCATCAGCCTTGGTTGCTGTGAATGTGTCAATGGCACGTGTGGAAGTGAAGACCATGCGGTTGTTCAGAGCTCTGTAACCGTCAACGGATACGCACTGCAGAACCTTTTCCAGCTTGTCATCATTTTCAGGATCAACCTCATATACGCAGGGAACACCGTTCTGCATGTTGATTTCATAATTGATTGCCATCGCAGGATTATCAGGAATCTGCATGCCGTACAGCGACTGACCAGCCAGTGCACGGCCATCGGATACCAGACCTACAAAGTACAGCTTGCCGTTGTATTCAGCAGCGGAACGGAAGATCGGCACACCATCGCACTTGCCCTGGTTGTACAGGGTACGGGACATCAGGATCTTAGTTTCACCTGTCTTGACATTGAATTTGAAGAATACGGATCCGGCCGGGATACCATCTTCTTCTCTGCCTTTGTTCAGGCGTCCGTTGAACATGACATCAACAACAGCCTTGGCAACTTCTTCGGATGCACCGAAGGAAGCTACCGCATTTTCAACCTGTGTATAGGCACTCAGAGCACCGTACATTGTACCCATATATACCCAGTCTCCATGGCTGACTGCGCAATATGTGTAGGACTGTACACTGTCTGCATTTTCATTGGTACCGTTTGTATTTTCAGTGATCTGCAGAGGACTGAAATAATCAACGATACCATCGGGTGATTCTACAGGACTTTTCGCATGAGAAACCTTCTCGAATGTATAGCCGGCATTCTCATATGTTGTATACGCGATGTCGTCCGGAGAATCTTCTTCTGCAAGCACTGTGACAGCAGGGATGGTATTGAGAACCATCGCTCCTGCCGCAAGCAGCTTGAGAAGCTTCAAGCTTACTGCTTTCTTCATATTTGCTCTCCTTCTCAGATGGCACAGCCATCATGAAAACAGATCATATGCCTGTAAGGCGCTCGCTTCTGATCTGCAGCCATGAATGCAGGGAAGAAACGGGACACCGGAATGGCATACGACACCATGTATATAAAATTATAGCGACGCTAGCATCGAAATTCGGAGCACGGTAGAAGATAGAATCAGAAAGCTATTCAGAATATGAATGATTGATTGAAATGAATATAATTTTCATAAGTTCATAATGCGAATTACGGCAGAATGCTTTCCTGTTAACTTGCAGGAACGACTCTCTTCTGCTACACAGTGCAAAAATCTGATCATCATGGTACAGAAATGGTGTGAAATCGAAGCAGTTGTCATGGCAGGAGTTTCGTGTATAATATGCTAAGTTAGAAAGGACTAACACAGAATTGTCTGTCAGGTATATATATGAAACTGAATGAACTGAAACCCGGACAAAGTGCTGTAGTCAATACTGTCGGCGGTGCCGGATCTCTGCGTCAGCATTTCCTTGATATGGGTGTGATTCCCGGTGCGGAAGTCACACTGGTCAAGTTTGCGCCTATGGGAGATCCGATGGAACTGCGTATTCATGATTATGAACTGACGCTGCGTCTTGATGAAGCAGAGAAGATCGATGTGACCATCATTGATCATCTGAGCGAATATACATCTTATGAGGAAGAAGACACAGTGCGTCCGATGGCACATATTGGTTTAGGCGAAGGCGGTAAATTCCATTCGCGTGAGGATGAACATGAGCTGCCTGCCGGTACCGTACTCAGCTTTGCCTTAGCCGGCAATCAGAACTGCGGCAAGACCACACTCTTCAACCAGCTGACCGGCTCCAGCCAGCATGTCGGCAACTTCCCAGGTGTAACGGTAGACCGCAAGAGCGGTGTGATCCGCAACCAGCCGGATACGCTGGTAACGGACCTGCCCGGTATTTATTCCTTATCTCCCTATACTGCTGAGGAAATTGTTTCCCGTCAGTTTATCCTGAATGAAAAGCCGCAGGGGATCATCAATATTGTTGATGCGACTAATATCGAACGAAATCTCTATCTGACGCTGCAGCTGCTGGAGCTGGATCTGCCGATGGTAGTCGCATTGAACATGATGGACGAACTGACCGGCAACGGCGGTTCGGTACGTATCAATGAACTTGAGGAAATGCTCGGTGTTCCGGTTGTACCGATTGTAGCAGCGAAGAACGAAGGTATTGCCGAACTGGTCGATCATGCTCTGCATGTGGCGAGATATCAGGAAACACCTTTGCGTCAGGACTACTGTTCTGCGGAAGATCATAATGGTGCTGTGCACCGCTGCCTGCATGCCATCATGCATCTGATTGAAGACCATGCGGAAAAGGCAGGCATCTCCAAGCGTTTTGCGGCAACCAAGATTGTCGAAGGTGATGAATCTGTACTGAACATGCTCAATCTCTCCGATAACGAAGAAGAGATGATTGACTATATCATCGTGCAGATGGAAAACGAAAGAGGAATGGATCACGCTGCTGCGATTGCGGATATGCGCTTTGCCTTCATTGAAAAGACTGTACGCAGATGCGTTGTTAAACCGCACGCCAGCAGAGAACATGCGCGCAGTGAGGCAATTGATAAGATTCTGACGGGCAAGTATACATCTCTACCGTGCTTTATCGGCATCATGGGTCTGATCTTCTATCTTACCTTTGAAGTAGTCGGTTCCTACCTGCAGGAACTGCTGGAGACGGGAGTTGAAGTGCTGACCGGGATTGTGGATACGCAGCTGACATTGTGGCATACCAATGAAGCTCTGCATTCACTGGTTGTGGACGGTATTTTCACCGGTGTCGGTTCGGTAATCAGTTTCCTGCCTTATATTGTCATTCTCTTCTTCTTCCTTTCCCTGCTGGAAGATACCGGCTATATGGCCCGTATTGCCTTTGTCATGGATAAGCTGTTAAGAAGAATCGGCCTCTCCGGCCGCAGTATCGTACCGATGCTGGTTGGTTTTGGCTGCTCTGTTCCTGGTGTTATGGCCAGCCGTACACTGCCTTCGGAACGTGACCGTCGTATGACGATTCTGATGATTCCCTTTATGAGCTGTACGGCAAAGCTGCCTGTATATGCTTTCTTTACCGGCATCTTCTTTCCGGATCATGCAGGTCTTGTCATGGTGCTGCTGTATCTGCTGGGAATTGTGACTGGTATTCTCTTTGCCTTGATTACCAAGAAGACAACTTTCAAGGGTGAAGCGGTTCCCTTTGTTATGGAACTGCCGAATTATCGTCTGCCCGGGGCAAGGAATGTCATGCAGCTGCTGTGGGAGAAGGCAAAGGACTTCCTCAAGAAGGCCTTTACCATTATCTTCATGGCAACCATCATTATCTGGTTCCTGCAGACTTTCTCACCGTATCTGGCAATGGTATCAGATTCTAAAGACAGTATTCTGGCATTGCTTTCCAGCATCATTGCACCGATCTTCAAGCCGCTCGGCTTTGGTGACTGGCGTATTTCCACAGCTCTGCTGACCGGTTTTATCGCCAAGGAAAGCGTTGTTTCTACACTGGGTATTCTCTATGGCTCAACCTCTGCTCTGCTGCAGTCACTGACACCGGCCGCAGCTGCTTCTCTGCTGGTCTTCTGCCTGCTGTATACCCCCTGTGTTGCGGCGATTGCCTCTGTTCGAAGAGAACTGGGTTCCCGCTGGGCTGCCGGCATGGTTGTGATGCAGTGCGGGATTGCCTGGATGGTTTCCTTCCTGGTACATACGGCTGTACTGCTGATTCTGTAAAAATAATAAAGGAGTTTCTCTTCACTGCTGTCAGTGCTGAGAAACTCCTTTTGATGTTTACTGAAGTGTACTGCTTACGTTATGCGTTTTGAGACGATGCATGAAGCCAAGGCAGATGGCGATGGACAGCAGGGAGCCGCAGGGAGCGGAGAAACCCATCGGATACAGGGTGTCCGGAAAACGCGAGGAAGTGATCCAGGCCAGGGGAATACGGGTAGTGATAATGGAGATGGCATTGTGAATAAAGGAATAGATGGAAACACCAAGTGCACAGAAGTAGCCGCTGTAGCAGAAATGGATGCTGGCAAAGATCGTATCAACAACATAGCTGCGCATATACTGGCCGCCCAGTGTCATGACCAATGGAGAATCCGAGAAGATTCCGACTGCCTGTTCTGCCATAAACTGCATCGGGATCGCTACAGCAAAGCCATATAGAATGCAGATGATCAAAGCATAATTGAGAACAGATCTGGCCCGCTGCTTTTCGCCGGCGCCGATGTTCTGGGCTGCTAAGGCAGATACGGTGGACAACATTGTCGAAGGTACAAGGAAGATAATGCCGATCAGCTTTTCAACGACACCGACAGCTGCGGCATCGTTAAGACCGCGCATGTTGGCAATGATGGTAATGGTAATAAATGATACCTGAATGAAGCCATCCTGCAGGGCAATCGGAACACCGACGGAAAGGATATTCTTCATTGCCTGCATAGAAGGTTTAAGATCAGTTGAGGAAAGATTGGGAATCATGCGCTTGCGGATAATCGTATACAGTGCAATCAGTACCGAACAGGACTGTGCCAGTGTTGTACCAAGGGCAGCTCCGGCTGCCTGCATGTTCATGATGCCGATGAAAAGATAATCAAGGACAATGTTCACACCGCAGGCAATGGCAATGAAGTACATCGGACTTTTTGAATCACCCATGCCGCGGAAGATGGAACTGATGATGTTATAGGCTGTAATGAAGGGAATGCCCAGAAAACAGATATAAAGATATGCTCGTGTACCGGTGATCGCTTCTGATGGAACCGCCAGAATATGCAGAATCATCGGTACTGTGACAAGCATCAGAACAGTAGAAACAAGTGAGAGCATTGCAAACAGAAAGATGGTATTGCCGACGGTACGGTTCATCTGTTTCTGATCTTTTGCCCCGACTGCGCGGGCGGTCATGACTGTAGTGCCCATGGCCAGTCCGACGATCATCACCGTTAACATATGCATGACCTGAGAACCAATGGATACTGCGGTAGTACTTTCTACACCGGCAAAGCGTCCGATCAGAAACAGATCAGCCATGCCGTACAGGGTCTGCAGAAAATAAGAAAGAAGATAGGGAAGGGAGAAGCGTGCGATGCTTTTCAGAATACTTCCTTCCGTCATGTTGTTTTCCATAAACTTCCTCCGTCAACCGCAATATTGTACCGCAGAAGAACTTTGGATGTTCTCATAGATTTCATGCAGAGCGCTGTTCTTTTGCTTTTTCAGGAAACAGCTTACAATGAAGATACAAATGATGGAGGTCAATTATGTATCGTTACGGTATCCTCTCTACAGCATCAATCGTCGGCAGATATGTTGCCGGCATCCGTGAAAGCAGAAACGGTGAAGTATACGGCATTGCTTCAAGAAATGAAGAAACAGCCAGAAAAGCAGCGGAACAGATGAATATTCCGCATTGGTACAGCAGCTATGAAGCATGTATCGAAGATGAGAACATTGATATTGTCTATATTCCGACCATGAATGCAATTCACTATCAGTGGGCGAAGTATGCGCTGGAACATCATAAGCATGTCGTAGTGGAAAAGCCCTTCGTACTGAAAGTGGAAGAAGCGGAAGAACTGTTTGCACTTGCAAAGCAGAACGGATGCTTCCTGATGGAAGCACAGAAGGCAGTTTTCCTGCCGACAACGATTTTCCTGAAGCAGCTGCTGGAACAGGGTGAAATCGGAGATCTGAAGTATGTGGAACTCAAGGCTGGCTTCCCCGGCCGATTCGCTGCCGATCACTGGATGAATGATCTGTCTTTGGGCGGAGGCGCGCTGTATGGCAGTGCAACCTATACCATTGAATTCCTCAGCTATCTGTTTGATGAACCGAAATACCAGGTGTCCGGTGAATTCATTCAGGGTGTTCGCAGTGCCGATGATGTTGTCAGTTTCCATCTGCGTTTCAATGGCATCTATGCGCATTCTACAATTTCCATGTGCTGTGCTTTGAAGAATGAAGCTGTCTTCTATGGTACAGAAGGCTATATCGTTGTTCCGAATTACTGGAAGAGCAATGGTCTGGATGTGGTAAAGGGCAAGGAAACAAAGCATTACGATTTCCCTTATCAGTCTGAGTTTGTCTATGAGAATGATCATATTCAGCAGTGCATTGATCAGGGACTGTGTGAAAGTCCGATCATGAACAAGGAAAAGACAATCACTGTCATTGATCTGGTAGAAAAGCTTTACAGTACATATCAGCCTAAATGAAAAGCTGTCTCCGTTAAGGGAAACAGCGTTAAGTAAAACGTGTGAAGAAGGCCTTTATTCACTGAGGGTCTTCTTTTTTCTGTCGATTGCCTGCAGCAGCAGTTCGGCGAACATGAAGAAGGCCATGGTATCAGCGGATACTGCACGGGAACCATAGGCAGAAGATACATCAGGCAGAACAATTACCTGATCAAAATACTGCTTTAAGGGATGCTTGGGATTCATGGTAACCAGAACCTGATAGTCTTCTCTTTCATGCTTGAAGAGCACACCGGAAGCACCGGAGGCATAGGCTGCACTGCCGGCTGTGGAGAAAAGAACAACAATATGATTCTTCTTCAGATTGTAGAGGTTACGGTAGAAATTCATGAATTCACCGTGATTGATATCTCTGAAGCGCAGCGACATTTCAAGATAGGTTGCCGGCAGTTCAGAGAAGGACAGACCGCAGAAGTAAGCATGTTCTGCTTTGATCAGGCGCTCAGCGACATCATCGAGAACAGCAAGGTCCACGGTTTCCTCAACGGACTGCATGACTCTGCCATATACGGCAGCCAGGGATTCTTCAGGACTCTTGTTATCAAGGGTGCGCAGATCCTGGGAAAGCTGGTACTGGAATTCATTGAAGCCTGTAAAACCCAGCTTCTTGGCAAAACGTGTCAGGGAAGCCTGGGATACAGAATAACGTTCTGTGATATGACCAATGGATTCAGAGGCAAAGTAGGGGAAGTTCTTCTTGCATCGGTCATAGATGTACATATCTGTATTTGTATAAGATTTGTATTTACTGTCCATCAGTTCGAAAATATTCATACTTATTCACCTCGCTGTACATTATATACGAATGCAGTTGAATGTCACATAAGCATTTATCGGGTTTCACAAGTGCTTGATTTTGATATTATTCTTTCAGAATATTTCAAGAAGATCATCTCTATAAAACGTAATATTGAACATGGAAAAGGTAAATAACGCCCGAGGTCCACGGGCGATCATTAAAGCGGCGTACCCCTCTATGCCGCTTTTAATAATTTCTCACGGGGAATCTGTTCTCTTATTGCCAATAAGTAAAGCAGAGGCATGTAGATGCCGAAAAGGAGAAACAGAAATTATGAATTTTGAACAGTTCTGCGCTTATGCAGAAAGAAACATCCGCGAGTATCTTCCGAAAGAATACAGGGATGCTCAGGTGAGAATCAGTGTTCTTGAAAAGCTGCAGACATCATACTTTGCTCTGAGTATTCTGAAGGAAGGTGATGTAGTAGGTGTCGCTGCGGACCTGAATGAAGCGTACGCAGAGTATCAGGAGGGCTATTCGCTGAAGGAGATGATGGTTCGCCTCAGAGATCTGATTCTGATTCAGCCGCCCAGCGTAAGTATGGATGATATCCGCAGCTATGACAGTATTAAAGACAGACTCTATATCCGCATCAGCAGCTATGAGAGAAACTTCAACATCGCCCAGATTGCACCGCATCAGGTGATTGAAGATCTTCTGCTTACCTATCACATCAGACTGGACAGCGAAGATGAGATGTTTGCCAATATGCTGGTAACCAATGAACTGATGAATATGTACGGCATTGACGATATTCAGCTTCATGAAGATGCGATGACTTCGGCTATGAAGAATATGCCGCCGGTAGTGATGTATCTGGCTGACATGATCAGAGATCTGGTTGATCAGCCGCAGGACAAGGAGGATAAAAGCCATCTTTTAGTGATGACCAACAGTGAAAAGACACATGGTGCTTCCGTTATCATGTATCCTGGCGTTCTTCAGCAGGCAGCGGATATGCTTGGCGGCAGCTACTACATTCTTCCTTCCTCTATTCATGAAGTAATGGCGGCAAAGAAACTCAGCGAAGAGGATGCCCGTCAGTATACACAGATGGTGTATGCGATCAACCGTGCTCAGGTTGATCCGATTGATCGTCTGTGTGATCACATCTATTACTATGATGCGGAAAAAGGAAAGCTTTCAAGCGTGATTCTGAATGAAGAGAAAGGACATGAAGAATAAACTGTGAGACAATAAACCGGCTTGATTAAGGAGTCTGTTATGAAAAGACATTTACCGCAGAATACCTCATGGCGTAAGCTTCTGGCAATGACAATGACAATTGCCGTACCGGTTGCCTTTCAGAATCTGCTTACTACAACCGGCAGTATGATCGATACGATCATGCTGGGATCCATCGGTGAAACAGCTGTCGGTGCAGTAGGCTTATGCGCCCAGTTTTCCAATCTGATGTTTGCCGGCTACTGGGGCTTTGTCGGCGGCGGCATGCTTTTCATTTCTCAGTATTATGGTGCGAAGAATGAAGATGGACTCTGCGCTTCCTATGGTCTGATGATCAGCTGTATGGCAGTGCCGGCACTGCTCTTTGCAATGCTTGCCATCTGCTTTCCGCAGATGATCATGGCCATGTTTACCGGTTCGGCCGAGACCCGCGCCATTGGGGAACAGTATCTGCGTCTGGTCGGTTTTGCCTATCCTTTTCAGGTACTGGCAACAGGCATGTCTGCTTTATTAAGATCTATTGGTATGGTGACGATCCCGCTGGCGGCAGGAATTGCCGGTGTGGCTGTCAACTGCACTGTGAACTATCTGCTGATTTTCGGTAAGCTTGGATTGCCGGCAATGGGCGCATCCGGTGCTGCAGTAGGTACAATCGCTGCAGGTATGGTCAATGTACTGATTCTGATCCTGACAGCGAAGATCATGAAGACACCTTATCTTCTGGAAGTGAAAAGACATTTCCGCTGGAACCGTGCTCTGGCAAAGGATTATCTGGTTAAATGTTCACCGATCATTGCCAATGAAGCTCTGATCGGAATCGGCAATGCTCTTGTCAGCATCGTTCTTGGTCATCAGAGCGATGCGGCGATTGCGGCAACCGCAGTCTTCAGAACGCTGGAAGGTATGATCATCAGTTTCTTCTCCGGCTTCTCTTCTGCCGCTACGGTGCTGGTCGGAACGGAAGTCGGGGCCGGCCGTCATGAAGAAGCAGGCAGCCGTGCATGGCGCATCATCTATATCTGTCAGATGTGTGTATTATGCGTCTGTCTGACGCTGGTTGCTGTGCATCGTCCGCTGCTTACAGCTATGGGTTTATCAGGGGAATCTTTTAAACTGGCAAGAGGCATGCTGGTGATCTTTGTGGCTGTCGGTACCATTCGTATGGGTAACTGGGCACAGAATGATACGTACCGTGCTGCCGGGGATTCCGCAACAGGTTCAATCATGGAGATTGCCTTCATGTTCCTGCTGGTGCAGCCGGTGATTCAGAGCGTCAATTTCTTCCTGAATGTACCATTCCTGGTGCTGTTTGCACTGTGCTATTGCGATGAACCGATCCGCTACTTCCTGATGCAGAGGCATATGTATTCGTACAGATGGATCCGCCCGGTTTCAAAAGAGGGCATGGCGACGATCAATGCTTTCCGCAAACGCTACGGGATTGAAGGGAAAGCCTGAACAGAGAGTTCCTTTTGTGTGTATTGATGTGCAAATCTGTTCGTGAAAAAAGAAAGAATTAGGTACAATAAAAGAAGAGAATTATCACTGTTTGATCATCAGGAGGATATATGAAATTCAGAGATAACTGCAGGTATGCACTGATTGTGCCTACAAGCATGGGTGTAAGAATTACACCTGCCAACCGTCAGCCGGTCAGTGTATCACGCGATTACACAATGCAGGCTACCAGTGCGGAATCCAACGTTCTGGCTATTTCCGCTTCCCTTGGTCTGCCGACAAAGGTTCTGACTACATTTGTAAAGGATAATCCCATTGCCCGCTTCATTAAGGGTGAGCTGCGTTTACGCGGCATTGACTATGAAGGACCGGAAGTGGATGCCGGCGGTCCCTGGGGATACCGTCATCAGTTCAACATCGCTGACAGCGGCTATGGTCTGCGCGGTGCAACAGTAACCAATGATCGTGCCGGTGAAGTCGGCCGTACACTGAACGTAAAGGATTTCGATCTGGATCGAATCTTTGGTGAAGAAGGTGCGACAATGGTTCATATGTCCGGTCTGATTGCTGCCTTAAGTGAAGATACAGCTAAGTTCTGCGTGGAGATTGCCCGTGCTGCCAAGAAGTACGGAAGCATTATCTCCTTTGATATCAACTACAGAGAATCCTTCTGGAAGGACAGAAAGGAAGAACTGCATGAAGCCTTCAGTGAAATTGCTTCCCTTGCGGATATTCTGATGGGCAATGAGGAAGACTTCCAGCTTGCTCTGGGTATTAAGGGTCCTGAAGCCGGCGGCAAGGAGACAGATAAGATTGAATCCTTCAAGGAAATGATCACAAGAGTGCAGGCTGCCTATCCCAACGCACAGGTATATGCGACATCCCTGCGTCAGGTCATTGATGCCAACCGCAACATGTGGGGTGCAATTGTCTATGCCGAAGGGGACTGGTATGTTGAAGAACCTCGTGAAATCAGTGTTCTTGACCGCATCGGCGGCGGTGATGGCTTTGCCAGCGGCCTGCTGTACGGTATTCTGAAGAACTACCCCAAGGAAGAGTGGATTCAGCTTGGCTGGGCAGGTGGTGCTCTTGCAGTAACTATGCTGTCTGACTACTGCATGCCTGACAATGAAGGCATTCTGAGAAGCATCTATGCAGGCAATGCCCGCGTTAAGAGATAACAGGAGAAATGGAAAATGAAGAAGTCTGATATTGCAATGATCGGCATGGCCGTTATGGGTGAAAACCTGGCTCTGAATATGGAAGAGAAGGGTTTCACAGTATCTGTCTTTGATGTCAGAGAAGGAATCGTAGATAAGTTTTTCAATGCCCGCGGTGCCGGCAAGAAGTTCTATCCTGCTCACAGCTGGGAAGATCTTGTGCAGAGTCTGGAAAAGCCCCGCAAGCTTATGATGATGATCAGAGCAGGTTCTCCTGTTGATCAGGTTATCGATACACTGCTGCCTCTTCTGGATGATGGTGATGTTATTATCGATGGCGGCAACTCCCAGTTCACAGATACACAGAGAAGATGTGCGAAAGTGGAAGCGGCCGGCAAGCTGTACATCGGTACAGGTGTATCCGGCGGTGAAGAAGGTGCCCGCAAGGGACCGTCTCTGATGCCCGGCGGATCAAAGCAGGCCTGGGAAATTGTTTCCCCGATCCTGACTGCGATCGCTGCCAAGGTTGAAGATGGTTCTCCCTGCTGTGCATGGGTAGGTGAAAACGGTGCTGGCCATTTCGTGAAGATGGTTCATAACGGTATTGAATACGGTGATATGGAACTGATCTGTGAAGCATACAGCATGATGAAGCGTCTTCTGCATATGGAAGATCAGGAAATCGGTGAAGTATTTGCCAAGTGGAATGAAGGTGTTCTGGACAGCTATCTGATTGAAATTACAGCTAACATTCTCAGATTCAAGGATGAAGATGGTGAACCGCTGGTTGAAAAGATTCTCGATACAGCCGGTCAGAAGGGTACAGGCAAGTGGACAGGCATGACAGCGCTGGACGAAGGCGTACCGCTGACAATGATTACTGAAGCTGTTTTCGCAAGATGTCTGAGTGCGATCAAGGAAGAAAGAGTCTATGCTTCCAAGGTGCTGACCGGTCCGGAAGCTTCCTTCACAGGCAACAAGGACGAATTCCTTGAATATATCCAGCAGGCACTGTACTGCGCTAAGATCGTTTCCTATGCACAGGGCTACAGCATGATGCGTGCTGCTGCCAAGACATACGGATGGAATCTTGCCTTTGGCGATATTGCTCTGATGTGGAGAGGCGGCTGCATTATCCGCAGTGTTTTCCTGGGTGAAATCAAGAAGGCCTTTGATCAGAATCCCGAACTGGCAAACCTTCTTCTGGATGACTACTTCCGCAATGAGATTGCCAAGGCTCAGAATGGCTGGAGACAGGTGACTGCGCAGGCTTCCCTGACAGGTATTCCGATTCCCGGCATGAGCTCTGCATTAAGCTACTATGATGGCTACCGTTCCGAACGTCTGCCGGCTAACCTCCTGCAGGCGCAGCGTGACTACTTCGGTGCACATACATACGAGCGTGTGGATGCAGAACGAGGAAAGTTCTTCCATACCAACTGGACAGGTGAAGGCGGCGATACTTCCTCCTCCACCTACAATGCTTAAGCAATGCTGAAACTGCTGCGGGATGTCTTTTCATTCCGCGGCTTCTGCTTGTCTGTGTATGTGAAAACCATTACCATGGTGATACAGAAGTAAAGGAGACGATCATGAACAAACCGGAAGCATTCTATGCGCAGGGACTGAAAGAGTCCTATACACTCGACACAGCAAAGGAAGCTATTGACAAGCTTCTGGAACCGTATGGCGAGGATGTCAGGATTACCTTTCTGCCCAAAGCTGCAGAAATTACAAATTCATACAAAGTCAGAGATGCTGATCTTCGTCATGTTATCTGCATGATCATTTCCCGCTGTGGTGTGACGAAACGTGATTATGACGATCTGTGTGCAGAATGGCGTTTCCATAATGATGCTTATGATATCAATTTCAAAAGAGCATCAGCGAAGGATGTAACCCTGGACTATGATGGTGATGAGCGTAGAGGGGTACGTATTGCGACAGCGCTGTATAAGGCTGTCGAGCATGAATAAATGACTTTGAAACGTATGCGGAATAATACTGTTCCCTGCGTTTCTTTTTCTTGATTACGGGCAGGATGACAAGAACCTTCCTGCTTGGCATAATGGTATTGTCATTTTATAGAGGTGGTAGATATGAAGATCTGGAAAACTCTCGGAATTGAAGAGACAAAGGACAAAAGAGCAATTACACGTGCTTATCGTGAACAGCTGGTACATGTGAATCCGGAGGAAAAGCCTGAGGAATTCAAGGGACTGCGTGCGGCTTATGAAGAAGCTATGCGTCTTGCGGATCTTGAAGAAACGGAAACTGAAAAGACACCGGTGGATACATGGACAGAAAAGCTGGATGCTGTTTATAAGGATCTTCGTCAGAGAATCGATATTGCATCATGGAAACAGCTGCTGAGTGATGAACTGTGCATGGGACTGGATACACGCATGATGGTGGAAGAAGCGATGCTGAAGTATTTCATGCAGTCTTTCCATCTGCCTCAGGAAGTATGGCTCTATCTGGATCAGGAATTCTCCTTCATGGAACGTATTGAGGAACTGAAGGAACATTATCCGGAAGATTTTATCGATCTTGTGATTGTTAACGGCATCCGTTATCAGCCTTCACTTCCGTATATGATGTTTGAACCCGGTGTGGATGGTGAAGCGGTGGATGAATACTACCGTCTCTATCATCGTATGCTGGATGTGAATATGGATGAATTTGAAGAAGTGGCTGCTTCACTGGAACAGCTCAAGGAAAAGCATCCTTATGGCGACAGCTATATTGCCAGAGTCCGCTTAAGCAAAGGTGATACGGAACAGCTGGCTAAGGTAGAAGCACTGCAGCAGAAGTGTCCGCAGGATATGCATATGATGATGGCCATGATCTCAACCTATCTTTTTGTTGAGGATTATGAAAAGGCAAGAGATCTTGCCGTGATTGCAAAGCCTTTGAATAAAACAAATGAAGAACTGCTCAAGATGACAGCACGTGCATATGCCGGTACAGGCATGTACAGAGAAGCAGTGGAAACACTGAATGACCTGATGCGCAGCTGGGATGGTGATCGCAGAACAGTCATGCAGATTGATGACATGCGCAAAGACTGGAATGAAAAGCTGATTGCCCAGTATGAGCAGCAGCTTGCGGAAAACTCTGATAACAATAAGGTCTGGCTGGATTACGCCTGGTGCTGCATGCAGAACGATCATATGGAACAGGCTGAACATGCGATGAACATGTTAAAGGAAGAAGAAACAGATCCGTTTGATTATTACAATCTCAAGGCATCTTTAGGCATGGAACTGCATCATGAGGATGTTGAAGAGAATCTTGCACGTCTGATCGCGATTATTCGTACGCTGGAAGATGATGGTACGGAAAAGACACGTTCACATATGAATCGTCTGGCTGAGATGCTGATTCGTCAGTGTACGCTGTTCCTTGCCAGAGGTGCTAAGGAAGAAGCATATGCTGCGCTGGATGAAGCTATCTCTTTACGTCCCGATGATCCGGGTAATCTGACGAATGCCGTACAGATTTATTACAGTGAGAAGAAGTATGATAAGGCTTCTGCTCTTGTTGAGCATCTGGTAGAAATTCACCCTGGTTCCTATCATAGTCATCTGCTGAAAGCGATGGTGTGCTTTGAAATGTATCGTGATAACGAAGCATTTGCAGCAATTAATCAGGCATTGGAACTGGATGGTTCCGAATTGATGGAATATCTGATCAAGCTGCGTATTCTGGTCAGAAACAAGGCGAACGAACAGGCACAGGAGCTGATTAAGTTCCTTGAAGATAACGGTTTTGCACAGGAAATCACTGTTCGCTGGTGCAAGGCACAGCTGGCGAGAAACATGGAAGAAGAACCGGAAAAACTGCTGGAGATGTATCGCAGCATGGAAAAGGATCTGGAAGAGGAAGCACCGCCCTGGGCTGCAAAGTATTATTGGGAAATGGCTTCCGTATTAGCCGAGGTCAAGGACAAAGCTAAGGATTATTCACGTGAAGATCTGCTGGTGCTTCTGGAAAAGGGTCTTTCATATGATTCAGAGGATTTCGACTGTCTGGAATATAAAGCCTGGCTTCTGAAAAAGGAAAAGCGAAATGAGGAATCTAAAGAGATTTATCACCAGCTTGAACTGCGTCCCCGTTACAACACTTATATCGAAAGACAGCTGGCAGAGCTGTACTATCGTGATCTGAATAAGTATGCGGATAAAGCGCTGCATTACTATGAGATTCTGCAGAAGGAAGATGAAACGGATTCTTCCGGTTACTTCTATACAGGTATGTGCAACTTCCGCATGAATCGTATTGAGGAAGCTGAAGCAGCATTCCTGAAGGAACAGGAATGTGATCCCAATGATGTTGATGGTTATTATCGTCTGGCTTATGTCTATCTGTATCAGAACAGACTCGAAGAAGCACTGCAGATGGCAGAACGTACGATTGAGATTTCACGTGATCGTAAGGATGATGTTGCTCATCTCTGGGATCCGAAGATCATTGCCCTGCGCCGAATGGGCAGAGCGGAAGAAGCGATTGAAGCAGTACGTGACTGTCAGGAACATAATCCCGAACATGGCGGCTATAACAAGAACGTCTTTGATATCTGCCTGCAGTTTGGTATGTATGATCGCATTGCAAAACTTCTGAAGGCATGGAGCCGTGTCACAAGCGAAGTGCAGCAGTACTGCCGTGCTCTGGTGGAACTGCAGATTGCCTTAGGTCATTATGGCCGTGCGCAGATGTATCTATTCGATCGCAGACAGAATATGGATCCGGAAGATGTAAAGGAACTTGAAGCAATCATCAGACTGCACAAGAATAAGATCAAAGGAATGTCTGATTATCGTCGTCTGCAGCTGAACAATGCAAAGAAGAACAACAGAGAAAACATGGCACTGCCGCTGGCGGATTTTGCTATGGATGCATGTCATGAAGGACTGCTGGAAGAAGCGAGAGATGCAGCGGAAAAGGCACTGGTGCAGCTGGATGATACACTTTCCGGCTTTACCAACAGTGAAGCTCTCTATCGTGCCCGCAGAGCCGGTACATTGGCTGTGCTTGGCCGCTTTGAGGAAGCAAGGGCAGAAATCGACAGAACACTGAAACTGCCGTTATGCGAAAGATGTGAATACTGCCGATGCAAGGACGCATATCTGATGCTTTCTGAAGTTGCTCTGATTGAAGGTGATCTTGATACAGCAAAACAGGCGCTGGATCAGGTTGCTGAAATTGATAAGTATGAATGCAGTGCGGTACGCAATGCGCTGCTTCTGCAGATGAAAGGAAATAAGAAATGCTGATTGGTATTGATCTTGGTACAACAAACAGTCTTGCGGCCTGCTTTCGTAATGGCAGAGCGGAGCTGATTGCCAATCGTCTCGGCAGTTATATGACGCCTTCTGTGGTCAGTATCATGGAAGGCGGTATGGTGCTGGTAGGTGAAACGGCAAAGGAATACGGAATACTGCATCCTCTGCATACAGCCAGGGTATTCAAGCGAAGTATGGGTACAGCCCGTGAGTTCAAGCTTGGCGATATGGATATGAGTGCGGAAGAACTGTCCTCATTGGTGCTTCGTTCGCTGAAGGAAGATGCGGAGAAACAGCTGGGCTGTGAAGTGGATGAGGCAATTATCAGTGTGCCTGCTTACTTTAATGAATTTCAGCGCAAGGCAACAAAGACAGCCGGTGAAATGGCAGGTCTGAAGGTGCTTCGTATTATCAATGAACCTACAGCTGCGGCACTGGCATATGGTGTTGGTGATGGTGACAAGGATGAACGCTGTCTGGTCTTTGACCTGGGCGGCGGTACTTTTGATATTTCCATCCTTGAGTTTTATAAGAGCATCATGGAAGTGCATGCCGTTGCCGGTGATAACTTCCTGGGTGGTGAGGATTTCACAGATGTACTTGTGCGCATTTATCTGGAAAAAGCGGGTGTTACGGCAGCGATGCTGGATGTACGTGAAATGAATCTGGTGAAGAAGGCTGCGGAAGCTTGCAAATGCGAATATGCTGAGAATCCTCTGCCGGAAATGTGCTGCACAATTGATGGAGAAGAGATCGCCATTGTCATTCCGCTGATGGAATATGAGAAGGCATGCGAGCCTCTGCTGGAACGTATGCGCAAGCCGATTGAACGCAGTATCCGCGATGCCGGCATCAAGCTCAGTGAAATTGACCGCGTGATCCTGGTCGGCGGGGCAACCAGACTGCCGATCATCCGTAGTTTTGTGCAGAAAGTATTCCACATGACACCGGATTTCATCGATCCTGATACAGCTATTGCAGTCGGTGCTGCGATTACCTGCGGTATGAAAGAACGTGATGAGGAAATCCGTGAAATCATCATGACGGATGTATGTCCGTTTACATTAGGTACAGAAGTCAGTGTTGATAACGGTATCTTTGAAGAAGATGGTCATTATCTGCCGATCATTGAACGCAATACCGTCATTCCGGTCAGTCGTACACAGACACTGTATACAGCACATGAAAACCAGAAGAAGATCCGCGTGAAGATTCTGCAGGGGGAAAGCAGAAATGCGGAGAATAATCTGAAGCTGGGTGAAATTATCGTTCCTGTTCCGGAAGCTCCTAAGGGCAAAGAGTCTGTTGTGATCACTTATACCTATGATGTCAATTCCCTGCTGGAAGTCATCGTCAAGGTGGTGTCTACCGGCTTTACGAAGAAGATGATTGTTCAAGGTGGTGAAGTGAAGATTTCCGAGGAAGAGGCAGAACGCCGTATGGAACGTCTCGCCTACCTCAAGCAGAATCCTCGTGATGAAGAGGTTAATCGTCTGCTTCTTTTCAAGGGTGAGCGTCTCTATGAAGAAACTACCGGTGAATTAAGAGAACGTATCAATCAGGCATTGATGAAGTTTGAAAGAGTGCTGGATCGTCAGGATCGTGAGGAAATCGCTCAGGCCAGAGCTGAGCTGGCGGATTTCCTGAATGAAGTGGATGATCGCTGAGTCGAAGAAGGGATCTGATGACGATGAAGGAAATCAGTATTACAGAGATCAAAGGCTTTGCCATTGGCAATGCCGAATATAAAGAAGGCGGAACGGGCTGTACGGTCATCCTTGCGGAAGGCGGTGCAATGACAAGCGTAGATATCCGCGGCGGTGCGCCGGCAAGCCGTGAGTGCGGTCTTCTGAATCCGTTGATGGATAACGAAAGTGTCAATGCTGTTGTTTTAAGCGGTGGCAGTGCTTTCGGTCTGGATGCGGCGACAGGGGTCATGAAGTACCTGGAAGAAAGAGGAATCGGCTTTCCTACGGAATATGGAGTTGTACCGATTGTCTGTCAGTCTTCACTGTTTGATTTGAGTGTCGGCGACGCAAAAGTGCGTCCGGATGCGGCTTTAGGCTATCAGGCCTGTGAAAATGCTGGCAATTTCCGTGAAGGAAACTACGGTGCCGGTACAGGTGCGTCCGTAGGCAAGATCATCGGTGCTGACAAGGCGATGAAAGGCGGCATTGGTGCGTATGCACTTCAGGTTGGTGAACTTCAGGTCGGTGCGATTGTGGCAGTCAATGCTGTAGGCAATGTCATTGCCGAAGATGGCAGTACGATTGCCGGTATACATGATGGAACACAGTTCATCAGTGCCGAAGATGCAATGATTGCAATGGCGGAACAGTCGGTAGATCTGTTTCATCAGAACACAACAATTGGTGCGATTCTGACCAACGGCCGCTTCACTAAGGCACAGCTGGCTAAGATAGCAGGCATGGCTCATGATGGCTATGCCCGTGCGATCAGTCCGGTTCATACCATGTTTGACGGTGATTCCATTTATGTCATGTCAACCGGTACAGTACAGGCTGATCTCAGCAGTGCCGGCACACTTGCCGCAAAAGTCATGGCGGCCGCGATCCGGCGTGCTGCTGAGCAGGCAGAAAGTTCTTATGGCCTCAGGGCTGCACGGGATGTGAAATGAAAGAGCTGGCACTGGCATTA
>JAZUHS010000073.1:0-10854 GCA_045641845.1 Bulleidia sp.
GTACGCTGGCAGAGCAGTTTACGCTGATTTCAGGACTTGCAAAAGGGGCGGATGCTTTGGTACATTTATGTGCATTGGAGAAAAGTGCCACTATTGCCTTCATCGGCAATGGTCTTGGTACGCAGTATCCTGCCTGCAATCGTCAGCTGTATCAGCGGATCAGAGAGAACGGGCTGATACTGAGCGAATACCCGCATGATACCGGAGTACAGAAATATCATTTTCCCTGGCGCAATCGACTGATTGCGGCTTTAGGCGAGTTTCTGGTTGTAACCCAGGCAAAGGATGCATCCGGAACGATGCTTACTGTCAATGAAGCAGCAGCGATCGGCAGGGATATCTGGTGTATTCCGTATCCTCTGGATGAAATGTGGGGAAGGGGATGCAATCATCTCATCAGTGAAGGTGCGATGGTCATCTATGATATTGATCAGCTGCGGCAGATCAGACCGATGCATAGAAATGTTGCATCTTGATATCTTTTCGTCTATCCTTTATAAATGTTTGCAATACACGAGTTTTTCAGGAGAGGTTTTAGTTATGAAAAATCTTGTAATCGTAGAGTCCCCGTCCAAGTCAAAGACGATCGGGAAATATCTTGGTGACAATTATGTAGTTGTCTCCAGTAAAGGTCACATCAGGGATCTTGCCATCAAGGGCAAGGATGGTCTTGGTGTCGATATAGAAAATGGTTTTACACCGACATATGTCATCTCTAAGGATAAGACTGCAACCGTCAAGGAACTGCAGGCATTGGCAAAGAAGTCAGACTATGTATATCTGGCAACCGACCCGGACCGTGAAGGTGAAGCAATCAGCTGGCATCTGGCTCAGGAGCTGGGGCTGCCGGAAGATGCGATCGATCGTGTAACATTCCATGAAATTACAAAAAATGCCGTGCAGGAGGCGTTCGGACAGCCTCGTGCGATTGATATGAATCTGGTTCATTCCCAGGAAACAAGAAGAATTCTTGACCGTATTATCGGCTTCAAGCTTTCCAAGCTTCTTAACAGCAAGATCCGTTCCAAGTCTGCAGGCCGTGTACAGTCTGTAGCGCTGAAGCTGATCGTTGACCGTGAAAAGGAAATCAATGCCTTTATTCCTGCGGAATACTGGACCATCGATGCGGAATTTGAAAAGGAAGGTACGAAGTTCAATGCTTCTCTGGCCAAAATCAATGGCGAGAAGGCAGAACTGCACAACCAGGAAGAAGCCGATGCGGCCTTTGCGGCATGCAATGGTGAATTCACTGTAACTTCCATTAACCGCACAACCCGTAAGAGAGCAGCCAAGCCGCCGTTCATTACTTCTACACTGCAGCAGGAAGCTTCTTCCAAGCTTTCCTTTACAGCTAAAAGAACAATGTCCATTGCCCAGCGTCTGTACGAAGGTATTGATATCGGCAGCGGCACAGAAGGTCTGATTACCTATATGCGTACCGACAGTACACGTCTTTCCGATGTGTTCATTGGTCAGGCACGTCATAAGATCGAAGAAGAATACGGACGCAATTATCTTGGCTTCTATAAGGTTAAGAACGATGCCAATTCCCAGGATGCGCATGAAGCAATCCGTCCTACAAGTCTTGCCCATACACCGGAAAGTCTGAAGTCTTATCTGACAGCAGAACAGTATAAGCTGTACAAGATGATCTACTGCCGTGCGCTTGCTTCACTGATGGCTTCTGCAGCATATGATGCAGTAGCTGTTACATTAAGCAGAAACGGCTATGATTTCACTGCCAGCGGTTCCATCATGTCCTTTGATGGTTATCTGAAGGTATATGGTGATTATGAATCCGGCAAGGATGTCATCCTGCCTGAATTAAATGAAGGCGAAGCACTCACCCCGGTATCCATCAGTCCCAATCAGCACTTCACGGAACCGCCTTCACGCTATACGGAAGCAAAGCTGATCAAGGCGATGGAAGAAGACGGTATCGGCCGTCCGTCTACATATGCCAGCATTATCGATACCATTCAGGCACGTGGCTATGTCACTCTGGATAAGGTATCCGAAAAGAGCAGAACAAAGGTATTCCGTCCGACAGAACAGGGTGTTCTGACAACGGAAAAGCTGGATGATTATTTCTCCAGCATTATCAATGTTACATATACAGCGAAGATGGAAACGGCGCTTGATGAAATCGCCGATGGCGGCAAGGATGAAGTGAAGACACTGTCTGACTTCTATGAACGTTTCGTACCTCTTCTGGAAAATGCATATGCCCAGATGGAAAAGAAGGAACCTGAAAAGGTAGGCGAAGTATGCCCCGAATGCGGCGGCAATCTGCTGTACCGTTCCTCCCGTTTCGGCAAGTTCATTGCCTGCGAGAATTTCCCCAAGTGCAGCTATAAGAGAAGCATTCAGGCTCCTGATAAAGAACCTGCACAGCCTACAGGCAGATTCTGTCCGGAATGCGGCAAGGAACTGCTGAAGAGAAAGAGCCGTTACGGTACATACTTCCATGGCTGTTCCGGTTATCCTTCCTGCCATTACATGGAGAATCTTGAAGGGGAACGTATTGTTTCCAAGCGCGATCGTCTTAAGGCTGCTAAAGCTGCCGAAGGTGAAGAGGCAGGCGCAAAGAAGACAACACGCAGAAAGACTGCGGCTAAAAAGACAGCTGCTAAGAAAACAGCTGCCAAGAAGACGACGAAAACCACAGCAAAGAAGACTGCGAAGAGTGCAGCAGGTGAAACCGCTGTAAAGAAGACAACACGCAGAAAGACAACGAAGACACAGGAGAGTGCAGAATGAAAGAAGCAGCCGTAATCGGTGCCGGTCTGGCCGGATGTGAAGCAGCTTATCAGCTGTCTAAAAGAGGTATCCATGTAAAGCTTTATGAAATGAAGCCGATGAAGCATTCACCTGCACATCATGCGGATACATTTGCCGAGCTGGTATGTTCCAATTCCCTGCGTTCCGATGCGCTGACCAATGCGGTTGGTCTTCTGAAGCAGGAAATGCGTACGATCGGATCTTTGATCATGTCCTGTGCGGATTCTACAAGCGTTCCTGCCGGCAGTGCGCTGGCGGTTGATCGAAATGCCTTCTCACAGGCAGTTACAGATATGATCCGCAATGATCCCAATATCGAAATCATCAGCGAGGAAGTATCTGAGATTCCCGAATGCCCCTGCATCATTGCGACAGGACCTCTGTCTTCGGAAGCAATTGCCAATGCCATCGGCAATCTGATGGATCATAAATACTGCTATTTCTATGATGCTGCAGCTCCGATTGTCACAGCCGAATCCATTGATATGGAAAAGGCATACCGCAAGTCCCGCTATGACAAGGGTTCTGCGGATTACATCAACTGTGCCATGGACAGAGAGCAGTTTGAAGAATTCTACCGTGCTGTCATTACTGCTGAAACGGCAGAGCTGCACGAGTTTGAAAAGGAAGTCTATTTTGAAGGCTGCATGCCTTTTGAAGTCATGGCCAAGCGCGGCAGAGATACTCTGCTGTTTGGTCCGATGAAGCCTGTAGGTCTGGAGCGTCCGGATGGTTCCCGTCCGTATGCGGTTGTACAGCTGCGTCAGGACAATGCCGAAGCAAGTCTCTACAATATCGTTGGTTTCCAGACACATCTGAAGTGGGGCGAGCAGAAGCGTGTCCTGCAGATGATTCCCGGTCTTGAACATGCGGAATTTGTACGCTATGGCGTCATGCACAGAAATACTTACATCAATTCCCCTGTATGTCTGCGTGAAACATACCAGTATAAGGACAGAGATGATCTGTTCTTTGCCGGTCAGATGACAGGTGTGGAAGGCTATATCGAATCTGCGGCATCCGGCATGCTTGCAGGTATCAATCTTGCGCATGTACTGAATGGAGAAGAACCGGTAATGCCCGGTCCGGAAACCATGATCGGTGCCATGTCTCATTACATCACACATGCTGATCCGAATCATTTCCAGCCGATGAATGCCAATTTCGGTATTTTTCATCTGACTGCCAATGTAAAAAAGAAGGATCGCAAGAATGCCTACGCTCCGCAGGCTCTGGCAAAGATCGAAGCCATGGTAGCTTCTCATGAACTTTGAGGAATATCTCGAAGGCTTTCTTGCCCACATCAGAATCAGCCGTACCGGATCCAGGGATACAGAAATGGCATATCGCCGTGATGTATCCCGTTTTCTGCAGTTTATGGAGAGCGAGGGTATCGACTCCTTTGAAGATGTGACAAGGTCCGATATCAGTACCTATATTACAAGACTGCGTTCGGGAGAAATCGGCGGGGCAGCATTGTCCAATGCCAGTTTTGACCGTTCGCTTTCTGCTTTGAAGTCCTTTTATGCATACCTCAACCGTTCGCACGGGGTTGCCAATAATCCCGTCAAGGTCTTCCATGGTGTATCACGCGGCCGCAGGCTTCCGGAGTATCTCAGCTTTGAACAGATGGAAACACTGCTGAACAGCTTTGATCTGCATGATCCGGTCGGTATCCGCAACAGATGCATCATTGAAGTCATGTATGCCTGCGGGCTGCGTGTTTCCGAATGTGCTTCCCTGCAGGTAAAGAATATTAATCTTAATGAAAGATATCTGACTGTGATCGGTAAGGAAAACAAGGAACGTATGGTGCCGTTCTATCCCCGCTGCGGGCAGCTGCTAGAGAGGTATCTTGGTATGAGCAGACCTGTCTTTATGGAAGAAAAGCCGGAACATGGCGTTCTCTTTGTCAATCGCAATGGCAGAGGCATCAGTACCCGTGCCATCCAGCAGATTCTTGATCAGGCTGCCGAAGATGCCGGTATCGGCATTCATCTGCATCCGCATATGCTGCGTCACAGCTTTGCGACACATCTGCTTGATAACGGAGCGGATCTGCGCTCAGTACAGGAACTGCTCGGACATGAAAATCTCTCGACGACACAGATCTATACACATGTCACACAGGAAAGGCTGCGCAAAGTAGTGGATCAGGCCCATCCTCATGGCGGCACTCGAAACAAAACAGAAGAGGATCACGAGTGATTTTGTTTAATACCTGTAGCATTCGCATTGGTTGTGTGTTATCATTTCCACGGCAAAAGAGGAGTATGCATCTGCTGAAAATGCATGTCCTTTTTTTGAGAACGGGAGGTTAGTATGAACAAGTATTCACTTCTTTCTATGCGTGATCTTACAGCTGACGATATTACTCGTATTCTCGATGATGCTTCTATGTTTGATAGTTCTTATTCTAATTGGCAGCTGCCTGTTAAGAAGGCTCTTGTTGCCAATCTTTTTTTTGAAGCAAGCACGAGAACACACTATTCGTTTGAAAGCGCAGAACTTCAGTTAGGCTGCAAGGTAGCGGATGTACTGGTATCTCACAGCTCCGTAACCAAGGGCGAAACTCTCTACGATACAATCAAAACTCTGGAAAGCCACGGCTATGACGCATTCGTTATCCGTCATTCCAAGGATCAGTATTACAAGGAACTTGAAGGTATCAATGTTCCGATCCTGAATGCCGGTGACGGTACAGGTGATCATCCTACACAGTGCCTGCTGGATCTCTACACAATCCGTGAACAGTTCGGTTCCTTCGAAGGCCTCAAGGTTATGATCTGCGGCGACATCCTGCACAGCAGAGTTGCGGCAAGTGACTTTGAAGCATTCGTAAAGATGGGCATGGATGTTAAGTTTGCAGGACCGAAGGAATTCGAAAGAGAAGGATTCCCGACTGTAGACTTCGATGCATATCTGCCTGAATGCGATGTTGTCATGATGCTTCGTATCCAGAAGGAAAGAGGCGCTGCCGTCGCTGATATGGCAGATGAAGAATATCTGGAAAAGTACGGTATGACAAAGGAACGTTATGCTCGTCTTAAGGACAATGCGATCCTGATGCATCCGGCACCTGTCAACCGCGGTGTTGAAATTGATACAGATCTGGTGGAAGCACCTAAGTCCCGTATCTTCAGACAGATGGCAAACGGTGTTCTCGTCCGTAAGGCAGTGCTGAAGCGTGCCTTCGGCATTGAAAGCTTCGAATAAGATTACAGGTACACTGCTATGAATAAAGGAACAGGTATTGTAATCAGCAACAAGGAAATCGTTAAGGACATCTACCGTATGGAAATCCGTACGGATCTTGGCAAGGATACTGCCTGCGGACAGTTCTTCCAGGTATCCGTTCCCGGTTTCTTCCTGCGCAGACCTATTTCCACATGTGAAGTTACGGAAGATGGTATTGTGCTGATCTATCGTGTTGTTGGTGATGGCACACGTGTAATGTCCGTAATGAATGAAGGAACAGAAGTAGATCTCTTCGGCCCCTGCGGAACAGGATTCCCGGTGGAAGACAGAGATGTCATTCTGATCGGCGGCGGTGTAGGTGTGCCGCCTCTGTATGAAACAGCCAAGGTTTATCGCAAGATGGGCCGCAAGGTTACAGCAGTGCTCGGCTTTGCGACAGCTTCCCTGATCTTCCTGAAGGAAGAACTGGAAGCAATCGGCTGTGAAGTTGTCATTGCGACAGTAGATGGCTCCATGGGTACTAAGGGTACTGTCATGGATGCGATCAGAGAAAATAATGTAGAGGGCAGCTTTGTTCTCTCCTGCGGTCCGATGCCGATGCTTAAGGCAGTGGCTGCAGCATATCCGGAATCCTATGTATCTCTGGAAGCACGCATGGCCTGCGGCTTTGGTGCATGCATGGGATGCGTAGTGCATACACCCGACGGCGGCAGCCTGAGAGTGTGCAAGGATGGTCCTGTCTTCAAGGCAGGCGAGGTGGTGCTCTGATGGATCTTTCAGTAAAGCTTCCCGGTCTGAATCTCAAGAATCCGGTGATTCCGGCTTCAGGCTGCTTCGGATACGGCAGAGAGTTTGCGGAACTCTATGATCTTTCCGTACTGGGCGGTATCTGCATCAAGAGTGCAACACCGGCTGAACGTTTCGGCAATCCCACACCCCGCATTGCGGAAACACCCATGGGCATGCTCAATGCCATCGGTCTGCAGAATCATGGTGTCGACTACATCATCAATGAAGAACTGCCTTTCTTAGCAAAGTATGATACAGAAATCATTGCCAATGTTGCCGGTGCGGCAGAAGAGGATTATGTTGAAGTCATCAGAAAAATGAATGATAATCCTGTTGTAAAGGCGTATGAACTGAATATCTCCTGTCCTAACGTCAAGCATGGCGGCATCGGTCTTGGTACAAATCCCGAGCTGGCTGCACATGTGACACGTATGGCCAAGGAAGCAGCGACAAAGCCTGTATATGTTAAGCTGACACCGAATGTCACTAACATCGTTGAAATTGCCAAGGCTGTAGAAGCAGCCGGTGCGGATGGCATTGTTCTGATCAACACACTGCTGGGCATGCGTCTGGATCTGCGTACGGGCAAGCCGATTCTGGCTAACGGTACCGGCGGTCTTTCCGGTCCTGCCATCAAGCCTGTAGCGATCAGATGCTGCTATCAGGTAGCACATGCCGTAAAGATTCCGGTCATCGGTGTCGGCGGTATTACAACAGCAGAAGACGTTCTCGAATTCCTGCTGGCAGGGGCATCTGCCGTAGAAGTTGGTGCAGCAAACTTCGCCAACCCCTATGTATGTCCCGAAATTATCGAACAGCTGCCTGCTGTTCTTGAAAAGTATGGTTATGCTTCAGTAAAGGAAGCAACAGAAAGGAGCTTTAAATGAGCAAGACTATCGTAGCTCTGGACTTTTCCTCCAGAGAACAGGTAATTGATTTCCTCAAGCAGTTTGACGAACCCGTATATGTAAAGATCGGCATGGAACTGACATATGCATGCGGTCTGGACATTGTCAGAGAAGTAAAGAGCATGGGTCATAAGATCTTCCTCGACCTTAAGCTGCATGACATTCCCAACACAGTTAAGGGCGGTATGAAGAACCTGGCTGCCATGGGTGTAGATATCCTGAACCTGCACTGTGCAGGCGGTATCGAAATGATGAAGGCTGCCAAGCAGGGTATCATCGAAGGTACTCCCGAAGGTCAGGAACCTGCAAAGCTGATCGGTGTTACTATTCTGACTTCCACATCCAAGGAAGCTATGAATGAAGAACTCGGCATCGAAGGCGAAGTTATCGATACAGTTGTTCACTATGCTAAGAATGCAAAGGAAGCCGGTCTGGATGGTGTTGTATGCTCCGTACACGAAGCTAAGGCAATCCATGAAGCATGCGGCAATGACTTCCTGACAGTTACTCCCGGTATTCGTCTGGCCGGCGGAAGCGTACATGATCAGAAGAGAGTTGCTACTCCTGAATACGCACTCGAACAGGGCTGCGATATGATCGTTGTAGGCCGTTCCATCACAAAGGCAGAAAATCCTGTACAGACATATAAGGACATCGAGGAGGTCATGAGCAATGGAAGCTTATAAGAAGGAATTTGTTGAATTCATGCTTTCCTGCAATGCTCTGAAATTCGGTGATTTCACGCTGAAGTCAGGCAGAAAGTCTCCGTTCTTCATGAATGCAGGCGCATATGTAACAGGTTCTCAGCTGCACCAGCTGGGTATCTACTATGCAAAGGCAATCCATGATCAGTATGGCGATGACTTCGATGTACTGTTCGGACCTGCATACAAGGGCATCCCGCTGGCAGTTGTTACTGCTGTAGCTATGAGCGAACTGTATGGCAAGGAAGTACGTTATGTATCCAACCGCAAGGAAGTCAAGGATCATGGCGATACAGGTATCCTGCTGGGTTCCAAGCTCAAGGATGGCGACCGTGTAGTTATGATCGAAGATGTTACTACTTCCGGCAAGTCCATGGAAGAAACAGTACCGATCGTAAAGGCACAGGCTGATGTTGAAATCGTCGGTCTGATGGTTTCCCTGAACAGAAACGAAAAGGGCAAGGGCAACAAGACAGCACTGAAGGAAGTGTCAGAACTGTACGGCTTCCCTACAGCTGCAATCATCTCCATGCCTGAAGTTGTTGAATATCTGCAGGAAGCAGGCAAGCTCGATGATGAAATGAAGAGCAGAATCGATGCTTACTATGCTCTGTATGGTGCAACTGAATAATCTATAGAAACAATGAACTGCCGATCATGATGGTCGGCAGTTTTTCTTTCGAGTATATAAAAATACCGGCATGAGCCGGTATTGATTAATTGATCAGTGTTCGTCTTCTTCGAAGTGATACATGCTTTCTTCGTAGGCATCACTCTTCAGCATGGCAATGTCCTCACCGGTCATTGCCTTTTTCATACTGCGTGCAGGACGCAGGGTATCCAGAACGTTACGGATGTTTTCTTCGGATACGGCAAAGTAGATACCGTCATCATTAAGGGAAGTCTTGGCTGTCATATGAATCTGAGATGCCCCTGTATTCTTCAGGATCTTCGCCGCATTCTTTGCCGTTACACCGCCGCCGGGAAGGATTTCAATCTGATCGCCGTATTTGCGGATCAGTTCTGCAATCAGCGGCGCACCGGTTTCGGCAGAAGGCTTCTGGCCGGAAGTCAGCACACGATCCACACCGCATCTGATCAATGCCTGCATAGCTGCATCAGGATCAGCTGCATTGTCATAGGCTTTATGGAAGACAGCTTCCTTGCCATAGGAATGAATCAGCTGACACATCTTAGCTGTATAAGCTTCATCAACTTCATGATTCTGATTCAGTACGCCGAAGACAATACCGTCTGCACCATTGTCCAGGAATGTCTTTGCATCGCGATACATGCTTTCCAGCTCATCCGCATTGTAGATGAAGCCGGCAGGGCGTGGACGAACCATGCAGATGATACGGTTATGTACTCTTTCCTTCGCCATTAACAGCGTATTGAGAGAAGGGGTAATGCCGCCAAGCTCCAGTGAGCAGTTCAGCTCGATACGGTCGGTTTCCGCAACTGCATCAGCAGCCAGACAGTCAGTCAGAGAACCGGCACAGATTTCAACAGTAATTCCGTTAATCATAATGGTCACTCCTTAAAAGAAAACCGGGATGACATGCATCCCGGTGTATTCATTTCTGTTTCTTACAGCAGAGGCTTCAGAACAATGTTTGCTTCACGTTCGGGACTTACAGATACCATGGATACTGTTGTACCGCAGTATTCTTCGATGAACTTGACATACTTCTTGCAGTTTTCAGGAAGTTCATCCCATGTGCGCATGCCGGAGATATCTTCACTCCAGCCATCCATGATCTTGTAGATCGGCTTAGCACGGCCCAGAACCTTCAGGGAAGCAGGAACTGTATCATATTCCTTGCCGTCGATTTCATAGCCTACACACACCGGCAGCTTGTCGTAGCCGGAGAGGATATCAATCTTTGTGATGGCAATATCTGTCAGACCGTTGATACGGCATGCCTGTCTTACAACGGGCAGATCCAGCCAGCCGACTCTTCTCGGACGGCCTGTTGTTGCACCGTATTCAGCACCCTTTTCACGCATATCGTCACCTGTCTGATCCAGCAGTTCCGTAACGAAGGGACCTTCGCCGACACGTGTGGAATAAGCCTTTACGATACCGATGATTCTGTCCAGCTTGTGCGGGGAAACACCTGCACCTGTGCAGACGCCTGCAGCAGTGGGGGAAGAGGAAGTAACGTAAGGGTAAGTACCATAGTTGATGTCAAGCATGTTAGCCTGAGCACCTTCGAACAGGACGATCTTCTTTTCGTCCAGTGCCTTGTTTACAATGTCAACGGCATCGCATACCATCGGCAGCAGTCTTTCGCGTACTGCTTCAAACTTGGCGAGCATTTCATCATAATCAAAAGGTTCGCCGCCATATACCTTAGTGATCAGTTCGTTCTTGAATTCAAGAACTGTCTTGAGCTTTTCAGCAAATACATCCCAGTCCTGAAGATCGCATACACCCAGACCGATACGGGAATACTTATCGGAATAGCAGG
>JAZUHS010000074.1:0-3906 GCA_045641845.1 Bulleidia sp.
TCCTAAGACCGCTTGGCCTCCGACTTGTGGCTGTATGGAGGCCTTTCTGTTTCATCAGCTGTGCTGATATTTCTGTGTATGGCTCTTCTGGCCAACCGGCGTAATCTGCGTATGAGCTATGCTGGTCTGCGCTGTGGAATAGCTGTATATGCAGGTTTCTGCATGAATGGTCTCTATGCAGCAGGAAAGCTGCTGGTGAAGGATCGGTATATGCAGCTGCTGTCAAATGCAGGGGGAATATTTCTGGGTGCTGCAGCAGGTGCGGCATTATATTTGTTTATTTTGAAAGTACTGCGTCTGACGGATTCCGTTTATCGCAGAAAGAGGTGAGTAGATGAGACTGGATCGTATGCTGGCGAATGCCCGTGTCGGAACACGTTCCGAAGTGAAGAAGCTTGTGAAGGAAGGCCGTGTCAGTGTCAATGGCGAAACTGTACGCAAGCCTGATGTTAAGGTTGATGAATACAATGATGAAGTTCTGGTGGATGATCTTCCTGTCATCTACGAAAAATACGTTTATTACATGCTGAATAAGCCGGCAGGCTACATCAGTGCTACCGAAGGCAATGTGCCTACAGTTATGGATCTGATTGCGGAACCCTATCGCGGTATGTTCCCGTGCGGGCGTCTGGATAAAGATACGGAAGGGCTTCTGCTGATTACAAATGACGGTCCGCTGGCACATGAGCTGCTTTCTCCGAAGAAGCATGTGGATAAGGAATACTATGTGGAACATAAGCTTCCATTAACGGAAGAGGATATTCACCGCATTGAAACAGGTATTCATTTCAACGGACAGGATTTCAAGCCTGCGGTATATAAAAAGATCACCGATACTTCCTGTACACTGATCATTCGTGAAGGCAAATATCACGAGATCAAGTTTATCTTTGAAGCAGTGGGTGATCGTGTTACTTATCTGAAACGTCTTCGCATGAAGAATCTGGTGCTGGATGAAAGCCTGAAGCCCGGAGACTACCGTCCCTTGACGGAAGAAGAACTGGAAGATCTCAGAGCAATTGACAGATAATCTGTTCCGGCTGTGTCCAGATGCCTGTTTCTGCATACTGCTTGAGATGTGAGATGACCTGCGCGGTCAGTTCACTGGGGGTAGAAGAACCGCTGGTCACAGCGATACGGTTTCTGCCTTTGATCATCTCTTCGGTTAGATCGGCAGCGCAGTCGATCAGACATGTTTCACTGATGCCGGCTTTCAGACCGATTTCCTTCAGCTGGTTGGAGTTGTTGGAACGGCTGTCTCCGACAACAATCAGAAGATCAGTATCCTTCAGATTCATGACAGCTTCCTGACGGATGCGTGTGGCATTGCAGATTTCCTTCATGACTACTGCATCCGGATAGAGACGAAGGCATTCTTTGATGATCGGTTCGATATCAATCATGCTTAATGTTGTTTGATTGGTGATCAGTACATTGTGAAGATTATTGCATGTTTCAACATCCTGCGGACATGTGATAAGATGTACGCGTTCTGAAAGACCGACGGTTCCTTCTGATTCGGGATGATTCTTTTTTCCGATATAGAGGACATCGCCTCCGGCAGAACAATGTTCCTGAACCAGCTTATGTGTCTTGATGACATCTGGACAGGAAGCATCAACGATCGTCAGACCTTTTGCCTTTGCTTTCTCACGGACAGCATCGCTGATGCCGTGGGCTGTGAAGATGACAATGCCGCTGCTGATTTCATCAAGCAGCTCGAGACGTGTGCGCTTCGGATTTTCGACGAAGCGGATTCCGAGTCTGCGGCAGGCGTCGACGACGTATTGATTATGCACGATCATGCCGAGCATGCTGATGGGTTCAGAGGGATGCTGTTCGGCAGTTTCTCTTGCGATGCGGATTGCTCTGACAACTCCCTGACAGTAGCCCCGCGGAACGACACTGATGATTTCCATTTGGTGGTCCTTTCTGCAGCTAAGCTGAATCGTTAAAAACATTATAGGTGATTATATGAAGAAATTTGAAGACTTTAATTTGAAACCAGAAACCAGAGAGTTCATCAAGAAGAATGGTTTCAAGGAACCTACACCTGTACAGGAACAGGTAATTCCTTCCGCAATCCGCGGCAAGGATGTAATTGGTCTTTCCAGTACAGGTTCCGGTAAGACACATGCTTTCCTGATTCCGATTATGGAAAAGATTGACCTGTCTGATAATACAGTACAGGCTGTTATTACAGCTCCGACACGCGAACTGGCAATTCAGATCTATGATATGGCTGCAGTGATGGCAGAATGCATGTCCGATCTGCGTATCAGTCTGTTTATCGGTGGTCAGGATCGTGACCGTACAGTGGAACAGCTGAACAGAGTACAGCCTCATATTGCCATCGGTACACCCGGTCGTATCAAGGATCTTTTCTTAACAGAAGGTGCATTGCGTATTGATAAGAGCAGAATCCTGGTTGTGGATGAAGCGGATATGACACTGGAATTCGGCTTTCTCGATGATATCGATGCCTTTGCCGGAAGAATGCCCGATAATCTGCAGATGCTGTGCTTCTCAGCAACAATGCCTGAACAGCTGAAGCCTTTCCTGCGCAAGTACATGAAGCATCCGATTACATTTGAAATCGGTGAAAGAGTCAGATTCAATCCGGATATCACACATACTCTGATTCCCTGCTATCATCACAGCTATGCGGAAATGATCAGAACAATTCTGCCCGGTTTCCAGCCTTATGTATGTCTGATTTTTGCCAATACACGTAAGGAAGCAATTGAAATTGCGGAAGAACTGAGAAAGAGCGGTGTTTCTGTTACGGAAATGCATGGTGATCTGACCAGCCGTCAGCGCAAGCAGTCCCTCAAGGTAATTACAGATGCCCGTTCTACCTATGTTGTAGCAACCGACCTTGCCGCAAGAGGTCTGGATATCGGTGAAATCACACATGTCATTTCCTGTGGTTTCCCGGAAGATCTGGAATACTATGTGCACCGCGCCGGCAGAACAGGCCGTGCCGGCAGTTCCGGTACATGCTATGCCCTGTATCATGAGTCTGATGACGCTGCAATCCGCTCTCTGATGAAGCGCGGTATTCGTTTTGGCCATATGCGTTTCAGAAATGGTGAATGGACAGAAATCCGTCCTTATGGCCAGAAGCATCAGAAGGAAGATACAGAACTGCAGAAGAAGATCGCCATGGTTTACAACAACAAGAAGAATACACGGGTAAGACCTGGTTATAAGAAGAAGAGAAAGAAGAAGATTGAACGTATCCATCGCAAGAAGAAGAGCGAAATGATTCGTTCCAAGATCCGTGAAGAAAAGAAGGCTATGTATAAGGAAAGAGCAAGAAAGGAACGTGAAGGCGAATGATTATCGGCTCTCATGTTCAGATGAAAGCTCCTGATTATGTAGAAGGAAGCGTCAAAGAAGCACTCAGCTATGGTGCTAATGCCATGATGCTTTATACCGGTGCACCGCAGAATACACGCCGAAAGGAAATCAGTGAAATGCATGCGGAGGAAGCACGTGCATTGATGGCAGAGCATGGTATTCCCATGGAGAATATGATCATCCATGCGCCTTATATCATCAATCCTGCCAATTCCGTAAAGCCTGAAGTAGCGGAACTTGCCGTCAGCTTTCTGCAGATGGAAACGGAACGTGTAAAGGCAATCGGAGCAAAGTATCTGGTACTGCATCCGGGTTCCTATACTACAACGGATCTTGAAACCGGCATTGCCACTGCGATTGAACAGCTGAACAGATGCGATGTTCCGGATGGAGTTGTCATCTGTCTTGAGACAATGGCAGGAAAGGGCAGTGAGATCGGATTCCGTTTCGAACATATTGCTCAGATTCTTTCCTCCCTGCGTCAGTCGGATCGTTATGGTGTATGTCTGGATACCTGTCATATCAGCGATGCTGGTTATGATC
>JAZUHS010000075.1:0-18891 GCA_045641845.1 Bulleidia sp.
TGCTAAGTGCTCTGTTGCCGGTCTGGACAAACACGGTGTGCTGGCTGAAGCCGCTGTGAATGAAACAGGCAGAGGTGTATTTGAAGATAAAGCAGTAAAGAATATGTTTGCATGTGAATATGTCACAAGCAATATGCGTCATCTGAAGACAGTCGGTCTGATCAATGAAGATCCGATTACAGGTGTCAGAGAAATCGCCGAACCGGTCGGTACTGTATGCGGTATTATTCCGACAACCAATCCGACTTCCACTGTCATCTTTAAATCTCTGATTGCTTTGAAGACAAGAAACCCGATCATCTTCTCATTCCATCCGTCTGCATTTGAATGCAGCCGCATGGCGGCAGAATGCATGCGTGATGCTGCGATCGCTGCCGGTGCTCCGGAAGGATGCATCCAGTGGCTGGAAGTGCGCGGCTCCTGCGCAATGTATGCGACAAATGCGCTGATGAACCATCCGACCGTTGCAACAATTCTGGCAACCGGCGGCAATGCGATGGTAAAGGCTGCATACAGCTGCGGCAAGCCTGCCTTAGGTGTAGGTGCCGGCAATGTTCCTGCATATGTAGAAAAGACGGCACAGCTCAGACGTGCAGCCAATGATATTGTTCTTTCCAAGTCCTTTGATAACGGCATGATCTGTGCTTCTGAACAGGCTGTTATCATCGATGCGGAAATCTATGATGAATTCATGGGTGAACTGGCAAGATACAAGACATACCTTGCTACTGAAGAAGATAAGAAGAAGCTGGAAAGCTACATGTTCCCTGATCCCAATAAGGGCGTATTGCCGGCAGTGGTAGGCAAGCCTGCCGCGTGGATCGCTGAACAGGCAGGGCTGAATGTTCCTTCTGATACACAGGTGATTCTGGTTGAATGTGATCATGTTGGTCCGACAGAACCGCTGACAAGAGAAAAGCTCAGCCCGGTACTTGCTGTATTAAAGGCAAATTCTACCGAAGAAGGTATCTCTTTATCCGCACAGATGGTTGAATTCAATGGCCTGGGCCATTCCGCAGCGATTCATTCCATGGACCAGGATGTCATTCTGGCCTTCGGCAGAGCCTGCAAGGCATGCCGTATCATTGAGAACGCTCCGTCCACATTCGGTGGTATCGGCGGTGTCTACAATGAATTCATTCCGTCCTTAACACTGGGCTGCGGCTCTTATGGTCATAACTCAGTTTCCAACAACGTAAGTGCAGTGAATCTGCTCAATATCAAGCGAATTGGCAGGAGAAATAACAATATGCAGTGGGTAAAGCTCCCTCCGAAGATCTACTTCGAAAGAAATGCGATCAAGTATCTGAAGGATATGAAGCAGATGGATCGTGTCATGATCATTTCCGACCATGGTATGTATCAGCTTGGCTATGTTGCCAAGATCGAGAATGTTCTCTTCTCCAGAAGAAATCCTGTAGATGTAGAACTGTTCTGTGAAGTTGAATCCGATCCCAGCATCAAGACAGTCATGAGAGGTCTGGATCTGATGAGAAACTTCAAGCCGGAAACAATCATTGCCCTTGGCGGTGGTTCTGCAATGGATGCAGCCAAGGTTATGTGGCTGATGTATGAACATCCGGAAGTAAATTTTGATGATATCAAGCAGAAGTTCATGGATATCAGAAAGAGAGCATTCAAGTTCCCTGAACTGGGTAAGACAGCCCGTCTGATCTGCATCCCTACAACTTCCGGTACAGGTTCTGAAGTTACACCGTTTGCGGTTATTACAGATACAGATGCAAACAAGAAGTATCCGCTGACAGACTATGCCTTAACACCTACAGTTGCGATTGTCGACCCGGAACTGACAATGTCTCTGCCGTCTTCCATCGCTGCCGATACAGGTATCGATGTTCTGACACATGCCGTTGAAGCATATGTATCTATTCTCGCATCTGACTTTACAGATGGCTGGGCAAAGCAGGCTATCAAGCTTGTCTTCGATTATCTGCCCCGTTCCGTCAAGAACGGCAAGAGAGATCCGGAAGCACGTGAGAAGATGCATAATGCAGCTACAATCGCCGGTATGGCTTTCGCCAATGCCTTCCTTGGTATGAATCACTCTCTGGCGCATAAGATCGGCGGTGAGTTCCATGTTCCTCATGGACGTACAAACGGTATTTTGCTGCCGCATGTCATCCGCTACAATGGTACAGTTCCGACAAAGCTGAACGTATGGCCTAAGATTGAATACTATCAGGCAGATGAAAAGTATGCGAAGCTTGCCCGTCTGATCGGTCTGAATCCGAAGACAAATGAAGAAGGTGTAGAGATGTTTGCACAGGCAGTTGAAAAGCTGCTGGCTGATATCGGCCTGGCTTATAACTTCGAATCTCAGGGTATTTCCAGAGAAGCATGGGAAGAAGCTAAGCATAGAATTGCCATGAATGCCTACGAAGATCAGTGCACACCTGCAAATCCTCGTATGCCCATGGTCAAGGATATGGAAGAAATTCTTGAAAAGACTTACGACTGCAAGAATCCTTTCGCAAACTACTAAGAATCAAAAAGACTGCGGTTTACTGCTGAACTGCAGTCTTTTTCTATGTGAGTGTAGCCATATATCATCAGTCCTGCTGGTATATCAGCGTATGCTGTTAACGTAGTACAGGAGGTAACAAAGATGACTTACATTACAATCGTCAACGACGAGGAAGAATACGGAACAATGATGCATATCGGCATGACGTTGACACTGATCAAGGATCCGGGCAGTGATACGGATGATGAATGCATCAGAGCAGTAGGAGAACACGGTATCCCCATGGGCATTGTCGCCAATTCCGTTGAGGAGGTATACCGCGGTACGCACTCCGCCGGCTATATCCATCATATGTTTGAAGAGAAGGCACAGTGCCGGGTGATGTTCATGCATGATGAATACGCAATTGCGCAAATGCTGGAAGATGGTGCAAAGTAATCGCATAACGTGCGGTTTGTGGCATAATAATGCGTAAACATGTAAAGGAGTTTATCATTATGGATCGAGTATTAGCCGGATTAAAGCCGGAAAAGTATTTCTACTATTTCGAAGAGATTTCCCGTATTCCCCGTTCCAGCGGTGAGGAAAAGGCAGTCAGTGACTATGTCGTTAATTTCGCTCAGGAACGTGGTCTGAAGGTTTACCAGGATGAAGCATGGAATGTATATATTTCCAAGCCTGCGACACCCGGTTATGAAAACCGCAAGGGTATTATGCTGCAGGGTCATCTGGACATGGTATGTGTCAAGGATGACGGTGTGGAGCATGATTTCTCCAAAGATCCCATTGAACTGGTCATTGATGGTGACTGGGTAAAGGCAAACGGTACAACTTTAGGCGCTGATAACGGTACTGCCGTTGCCATGATGCTGATGATTCTGGACAGTGATGATGTTGAACATCCTGCTCTGCAGTGCATCTTCACAACGGAAGAAGAAGTTGGTCTGATCGGTGCTTCCAGACTGCATCCGGAAAAGTTTGAGGGTGACTATCTGATTAACCTCGATGGCGGCAGCTTCGATAATCTGCTGCTGGCTTCTGCCGGCAACAGCAACCATCTGTTTGATGTTCCTGTTACTGAAACTGCAGTAACAGAGCCTGAAACCAAGAAGGGTATGCATGTTGCAGTCAAGCTGATGGCAGGCGGTCATTCCGGCGGTCTGGCTCATAACTGTCAGGGTAATGCCATTAAGGTACTGGCAGATCTTCTGTGTGACCTGTATGAAGAAGTTCCTTTTGAACTGGTGGGTATTACCGGCGGTGACAAGATCAATGCCATTGCCGTATCTGCATCTGCGGATATCGTTTATCCTGCTGCCCAGGAAGAAACAGTTAAGAAGCTGTTAGCAGAATATGCACATGAAGCAAAGAGAGAATATGCATCTACAGACCCTGATATGACTGTTGAAATGACAGAGATCGATGTTCCTGCATGTGTATATGACAAGACCTCCGGTGAAACTGCATTAACATTCCTGGAAATGCTGTTTGATGGTACATATCGCTACATGGACAACAAGAAGAAGGATATGGCCAAGACTTCCTGCAATATCGGTATCCTGAGAAGAAACGGTGATTATCTGCATGCGGACTGCCTGATGCGTTCCAACTCCGACTACGTGCACAGACAGCTGATGCGCAAGATGGAAAAGCTCGGCAAGCTGCTGAATATCAAGCATGTTGTATCTGTATATTCCGGTGCTTGGGAATATGATCCTGAAAGCTCTCTGGTCACAAAGCTGAATCAGCTGTACCAGCAGGAATTCAACTATACTCCTGAAGTTGTCATGACGCACGGCGGTATGGAACCTGGTACGATCATTGGTCTTGGCAAGTCCATCGGCAAGAAGATCGAAGCTATGAATATGGGTGTCAAGAGCTCCGGTGCACATACAACAGCAGAAAAGATGTGCATCTCTGCTGTACAGAAGACATATGACTGGCTGAAGATTGTCATGCGTTCTCTGGACTGATCTAAGGCAAAAAAGAATATTGAAAAAGCATGTGCGATCCATAGGGTACACATGCTTTCTTTGTTAGTTGAGTTTGCTGAGGTTGCTGTGGAAGGCTTCTTCGACAGCATCATCATCCAGATCGTCAATATCCTCGATTCCATCCAGTGTGCTGATTGCCATCAGCAGTGAATTGACAATCATCTCATAGGCATCATTCATGTCATGTCTGGTCAGAAGATCACGGTAGGCATGATTGACATATTCATCATTGAAGATGTCATATGCAGCCTGGGAACGAACCATGGCGATAAACATGTCTTCCATAATTTCTTCGTCATCAAATTCATCATCTTCCAGTTGATCATCTTCATCGAAGTTTTCATTGAGACCATAACTGCCTTGCCCGTAGCCTGGAAACAAATGATCGAGAATGTAGTCGAATTCTGTTTTATACAATTCGGCTTCGTCAGGCTGATAGGGCAGATCGAAGTCACTGAGTTTATCCAGCAGAAGATTGTGCGGCATGAAGATGTCATCATCCTGTACATCATTGGATATGCTGCCGGAGATTTCTCCATTCAGATAACGGTCCAGTGTCCAGTGGTCATCTTCAAAGATACCTGCGCCTGTACCTTCCAGAATGATTGCATCAGGTGCTTCCTGTTCTGTTTCATATTCCTTGAGCTGATAATGGTAGACTTTCTTCAGCACGCTGCAGTTAAATACGTAGTCTTCACCGGTATCATATTCAAAGCGGAATGAAGCGCCCATGTCATCCAGTGTATACTTGCTGATCGGTTCGGAATCATACTGTTCGCCATAGTGAAACCATTCATCGGGAATATATGATATTCTGCCTTTTGTAAATAAATAGAAATGATCGAAGTCGGCTTCGAGGCTCCGGCCGATGAAGAGACCCAATGTGATCAGATCGGGATTTCCCTTTACGGCAATGATACGATTGAGGCGTTTTGGATGTGAAGGGTATGTTACTTTGATTTTTCTGTATTCCATATGCAGTTCTCCTTTACTTATTATATTCGATCAGTAAACGTTTTTTCCCTGTTCATGCTTATCCGATTTTGGATTTATTGTTTCGTTGAAATACATATCTTCACAGGTTGTGCGATAATAAAAAAGAGGTGCCGATATGAGATATTTGAAACTTGGCAATACAGATCTGAATGTGTCCGCATTATGCGTCGGCGGTATGTCTTTTGGTGAACATTCCGATGAATTCTACCAGTGGACACTGAATCCCGAGGAAACAAAAAACATGCTTTCCTTTGCTTTTGATCAAGGCGTCAATTTCATTGATACAGCCAATCAGTACAGCAAAGGTACAAGTGAAGAATATATCGGCAAGGCTTTGAAGGATCTTGGCATCAGAAGAGAAGAGGTTGCTCTTGCCACCAAGGTGTATTACAACGAAGGACATCTTTCCAGAGAAGCCATCCGCAGAGAGATCGAAGGTTCTTTAACACGACTGCAGACAGATTATGTCGACCTGTACCAGATTCATCGCTTTGACTACGGTACACCGATTGAAGAAACCATGATGACTCTGCATGAGCTTGTTAAGGAAGGAAAGGTCAGAGCTTTAGGAGCTTCCTCCATGTATGGCTATCAGTTCCATAACATGCAGCTGTGTGCCGAGAAGAATGGTCTGACTTTATTCAGTACCATGCAGAATCACTACAATCTGCTCTATCGTGAGGATGAAAGAGAACTGCTTCCGATCTGCAGGCAGTATGGTGTATCTGTATTACCGTATTCGCCATTGGCAGGGGGACATCTGGCTCACCGCGGCTGGGAGTCCGGAAGTGTACGTTCTTCTACGGATAAAGTCATTCGCCGCCGCTATGATCAATGTATGGAAAATGATCTTGAGATCATCGAAAGATGTGCAGAGATCGCCGAAAAGACAGGAATGTCTATGAGTCAGGTGGCTCTTGCATGGCTGTATGCAAAAGGTGTAACAGCTCCGATTGTCGGTGCAACCAAGGTACATCACTTTGCGGAAGCTGTGCAGGCAGCAGATCTTGTTCTGAGTGAAGAAGACTGTCGTTATTTAGAGGAACTGTACCGCCCGCATCCGCTGGCAGGACCGATTCCGCCGCAGAAATGAGGAAGTGATGAAGCGTATCAGAAAAACAATTCCAATAGCGGCAGGTGCTTTCATCATGATTGCGCTGAGTGCTGTATTCGGCTATTTCCTGGGCAGTCAGCTGATGACCTTTTCCGATCAGCATGCGCAGTATCCTTTTGCGTTGTTATTAGGACTTGAACTGCTGATTCTGCTGGTAATGCTGAATGTCGGACTGATCATACATGAAGGAGGACATCTGATTGCAGGTTTATGTTCAGGCTATTCCTTTGTGTCATTCCGCATAGGTTCCCTTACCCTGATTAAGGATGAACACGGTAAAATCAGGCAGAAACGGTTTACACTGGCAGGGACAGCCGGACAGTGTCTGCTTGATCCGCCGGATGTGCCGGATGAAGATGTACCGTATGTGTTCTATAACCTGGGTGGTGTGATCTTCAATCTTCTGCTGACAGGCATCATGGGACTGCTGTATCCATTATTTGATGGTACTTTTACCGGTCTTGTACTGGCGATGGGTGTACTGGCAAATCTGGCGATTGCTCTGACCAATGGGATTCCGCTGAAAACGCAGCTGGTGACCAATGATGGCTACAATGCCATGCATCTAGGAATGGATGAGAATGCTCTGCATGCCTTTGTTGTTTCCCTGCGCATCAATGCAGCTCAGCAGAACGGACTGCGTCTGAAGGAAATGAATCCGGAATGGTTTAAAGTTCCTGAGGACAGTGATCTGAACAATGCCATGACTTCTACTTTGACCGTTCTGTATGAGAATCTTCTGATGGATCAGGGGCGGTATGAACAGGCAGCAGCATTGATTGACCATCTGGAAATGACGGAAAACTGCATCCCCGGTATCTACCTTTCCTTACTGACATGTGACCGTATGATCTGTGCAGCTCTGACAGATGAGAATCGGGAAATATATTCACACTACGAAAGCAGAGAAGAGAAGTCTCTGCGTAAACCACTGCGTGATATGCCTGCGGTAATGGCAGCGGAATATATTGCCGCTCTTGCGATCAGCAGCGATGCGCGCAGGGCTGAGAAGTATCTGAAGCAGTTTGAAGCTGCGGAAGCAAAGTATCCCTTTGCCGGTGAAATTGAGTATCTGAAGGAACTGATGGCACTGGCGGATGAGAAGTATCTGAATCACTGAATGCAGAAATCGGCCTGAGAGCCGTTTTCTTTTGGGCAGCATGCAGTCACTGTCATGTTTGCGTGTGATGCACTTGACCGTTCCGCACGGGAACGGGGATAGAATGCAGACACAGGAAGAAAACAGCAGATGATGTCAGTACATGACCTGTGCACAGCCACAGGAGTAACAAGAAAAGCACTATACTATTACGATAAAATCGGCCTGCTGAAACCGGCACATCGCCGCGGCACACAGAAGGCTAAGCTGTATGGTGACAAGGAAATTGAAAGACTGAATGAAATCCTTCGCTATCAGTCAGCAGGTCTTTCTCTCAATGAGATCAGGGAAATGCTGGACGGTACGTACGAACAGCAGCTGAGCACACTGCATGCAGTAGTTCATCGTCTGCATCAGGAAGCTGATGTTCTGCAGGAAGAAATCCGTACTGCTGAAGCTTTCCTGCATCATCTTGTAAATGAAAAGAATCCTCGGTGAGCGATCACTGAGGATTTTCTTTGATATAAGAATGAAGCCGTGTGAATGAGTCTTGTGTAGATGTGTGCAGGATCCCGATGCCCCCAATGCTGTTCCATTCGTCTATGGTACGCTTGAGATCATCAATCAGAATACAGCCGGGATCAGTACAGTAATTCTTCTTATCTGCACGCTGTACAGTGTGAACAATGACATCTCTCTGCAGGATGCGTTTCACCCAGCTGCGTTTGTCATCTGCAGATTCCGGAATACTGTTTGGGATACCGGTGAGAATTTCCACTTTATCACCATAGGTATCATAGATCTGACGGAAGAATTCAACTGCATCAGGAAGAGGTTCCAGACGGTCATAGAAATGTGAGACTTTTGATACACGTGACCACAGCATTTTTCTCTGTTCAGCAGTTCGTGTCATCTGGTTTACAGGTTCCATACTGCACATCTCACGCAGTCCGCGGTCAAAGTCAGCAAGAACGCCATCCATGTCAAAATAGATCTTTGTTATTTCCATTGACACATACCTCACTCTTCATTGCGCACAAAGGCAAGGTTGGCAGCACGTGACTGTACGGTGACAGCATGCTGTGTCAGTTCTCCGTTATCAGGATTGATGCTGAAGCAGGTAATGTTATCTGCCTCCATGTTACAGATGAAGAGGAATCTTCCATCCGGACTTAAGGCCATGCCGCGGCTGTGACCGCCATTGCCCTTGACGGTCTTAACAAAGTGCGGTATTCCTTCTTCATCAATATCGAACTGTGCAATTTCATCACAGATACGCAGAGCATTGTACAGATGCTTTCCATCTCTGGTGATGACAATATCACTGGCCATGGCTTTGTAATCAGCATCTTCTGTAATTGTGCGTGCTGTATGAACCAGCCGGATACCGTTCTGATCATAGGAACATGTATATACCAGCGGCTTCTGTTCATTGTTGACATAGAACAGAGGAAGTCTGGGATGCAGGGCGATATAGCGGCTGTCGCTTCCATTCATTGTATTCACATCATTCACACGGATCAGTTTTCCGTTCTCAATACGAAAAGCATGCACAGCATCCAGACCTTTGTCACCGGATACAAGAAGGCCGGTATTGGGAATACTGTAGACACTGTGGAGAAGCGATACCTTGCTATCTGAATCCGCGTAGACGTCATAATCGCAGAGTGAACCGATCGTACCATCTTCGTTCAGGTGAAACAGTACGACCGCAGCATCATCATGAACCAGCATCGGCAGTACATTTCCGTTTTCATCTCTCGTCAGCTTTGTGGCAATATTGCGTGAGGAAGTATGATGTACAGCAACCAGATATCTGCCATCTTCCGATAAGGCACAGCCTGAAGGGTTGACGGCATGAGTTTCATTTCTGGATACAGTTTCCAGTTTTTCTGTTTCACGATTAAGGCGAATCGTATGGACATAACCGCCTCCGCCGGCTTTGCATCCCTGCAGAGTTCCGCATTCTTCAACAACATAGAACAGGTCATGTTTTCCCTGGATCGGGGTAAAGCCAGCTTTCATGTTTTCCAGAATATGATCCAGCAGAATCAGGGAACCATCAGAAGCGTTATAACGATACAGAAAGAGTCCTTTTTCCGTTGTTTTGCCATCCCAGTCCCAGCTGCCGGAAATGATATACTGTGATGATTTATTTGCCTTCATAATTGTTTTCTCCTGACTCCATTATAAAAAGAAAGCTTCGAAGTTGAAACCTCGAAGCAATGATCAGATGGATTCGGAAAGCAGTTCCGGTGTTTTCTCCGGTTTCTTCATCAGAATATCAATGACAGCAGTAGTGATAAGAATTGTCAGGATCCCGAATAAAGCCGGCATCAGGCTTCTGATCTGAAGCAGGATCACGGCAGCACTGAAGGCATTCATGGTAAAGGCAAAAGGAATACGCATTTTCTTATACAGAATCAATGCGACAGTATCGAAACCGCAGCAGCTGCCGTTTCCTTTGATGACAAGAGCAGTCCCGCCGCCTAGCAGCATGCCGCCGATGATGCTTGTCAGCAGGGGATGAAGAGTCTCACCCGGAAGAATCGGGACAGCCTGAGCATAATCCAGAGCAATCGGGAAGAGTATGCATGTCAGGGAAGTTTTGATGATGAAATCTCTGCCAAGACACATCCAGCCGGCAATAAACAGCATAATATTCAGCATGGATACAACCATTGGCAATGAGCAAGGAACCAGTTTCTGTACAAGTACAGCAAGACCGGTAATACCGCCGCAGGCAAAGCCTGAGGGAATGATGAACATACCGAAGCTGATGGCAGTCAGAATACAGCCGATAATGACATAAATGAAATCAGTGATCTTTTCCATGATGAATCCTCGTAAGCACTATCATACGGATTTCTGTATAATCAAATGTAGCTTATGCTACAATCCGGAGGCGTTATGGTAATTATCCCTGAACAGTATTTTCCGCTGCTTGAAAAGGCAGGCACTAAACGTATTTATCGTGAGAATGAAATCATCTTCATGGAGAATGATGAAGCAGCTGAAATCTATCTGATCGAAAGCGGCAGAGTCCGTGTCTATATGACCAGTCTGGAAGGCAGAGATGCAACCATTTCCATTCTGAAGAAAGGAAGAATCTTCGGGGATGCTTCCTTTGTGTCAGGCGCAGTGCGCGGTGTGAATATCGCAGCAGTTGTACCGACGGTCATCGTCACAATTCGTACCGGAGATATACTGCCGCTGCTGCATGAGTCGCAGGAACTGATGACTCTGATGTTTCAGCATCTGACGGAAACATGCAGTACATTAACCCATCAGGTAGCACGTATGATCTACTGCAACAGCGAACAGAAGGTGGCTGACTTCCTTTTGTCTTTGTCATCGGACGGCAGTATGACAATTCCTTTCAGCCATGGCAATCTGGCGGAATGCCTGGGCATGAATCGCGTTACTGTTACACGTGTGCTGAAGAAGCTGAAGGAAGAGGGGGCTGTCGAAACAGGCTATGGAACAATTCATATTCTCAGCAGGGATATTCTTAAACAAATGATCCCGCAGGACAGCATTATGAACAGACGGTGAAATAACAACAGGGCATGGTACAAAAGTGAGACAGATTCAGGACTGATTATTTCACCACCTGTACATTTTTCTGCCGCACAGAAGTCGTATAATGGTCACATCGCGAAACGAGGTACACTATGGAAATCAGAGAATGGGCAAAACAGAATCAGACAGAAAGAATCCTGGTAACTAAGAGTCTTTCCTATGGCAGAGAACTGACGGCAGTCTGTGCAGATGCAGTCTTCGGTGTCAGAAACATGAGTATGGATCAGTTGGCCAGAACTGTTGTTTCCCATGCGTTTGCTTCGGAAAAGAAAGCAAAGGTAAAGATGATTTCCGCAGAATACGGCGCTGCTCTGTTACGAAAAGTACTGCTCAGCAGTGTTTCCTCTTTTTCGTATTACACAAACAGTGCTCTGCTCAATCAGGCAGGCGCAGATGAAATCTACAGAATGATGAATCTTTTGAGAAACAGCAGCTGTACGGATCGTGAGAAAAGAATGCAGAAGATCAATCCTGCCGATCATGACCGCATCAATGATCTGTTTCTGATTCGTGATCTGTATGAACAGGAACTGCAGAGAACAGCTGTACTGGATCCTGCAGGGGTCATGCATCTGGCTGCGGAATATGCGGAAAGCATGAGCGAAGATGTACTTTTCTTTGCTGAGATTGCAGTGCTGAAGCAGGAAGAAAAATACTTCAGCTATGATGAAAGAAGACTGATCCGGGCGATTTCATCATTATGCAATTCGAAGCATGAAGCTATGTCTCTGGATCTGCCGGATCATTTCCTGTCTTTTCTCAGAAATGAGAAACCTTCAGATACAGTAATGTCCTTTGGCAGAGGTTTCGGTACTGCCAATGAAATTAAGCATGTGATCTATGACATTCTGAAGAATGATCATGCCTATGGTGATACATGTATTCTCTATGCTTCTCAGAGTATGGAACCCTGGCTGATCAGTGAACTGGAAGCAGCTTCAGTTCCATATGCTTTTGCGGATGGACGCAGTCTTTCCGCAAATCCTCTGATTCTTCTGATCCGAGCAATGCTCGCCTGGGCTGCGGATGGTTTCAGTCTGCAGGACTTTGCACCGGTATTGAAGAGCAGCCTGCATAACAGAACTGCTGTGATTGACGGCGAAGAAAAGGTGCTGCGTGCAGATCGGCTGCTGAATGACATGGTCAGCGGCAGAATCTTCAAAGAGACGTATATGATCGGCTGGGGATTTGAACGCTATGAAGAGTATCTGCGACGTTATGCTGCAGCTGCGGCAGAAAAAGAAGGGGAAGAAGCGGTGTATGCGGAATATGCTGTTGGGCTTCTGCAGGGAATTCTGGAACTGTTTGATGATGGTGAAGTCATTGGCTGCGGTGAATTCGCAGAACGTCTTCTGCAGTGGACGGAAGCCAATATCGCTGTCGGAAGCATGGCAATGCGTGAGTGCTATTCAGCGCTTGTTCGAATGAAGGAATATCTTGTTTTTGCGGATATCAGAATGCCTGTACAGGAAGTGTGGGCATTAGTGGATCAGCAGCTTGGTGCGATGATGAAAACAGAAGAGGAAAACGGAGAAAAAGTACTTCTGAAGAGTATGGGTCATCCGCAGATCCTGCATCGTCCGCATGTATATGCAATCGGCATGTCTGCTTCGAATATGAGCGGAAGCACCGATGAGTCTCCGGTTCTTACGGATGAGGAAATGAGAGTACTTCTGGATGGAAGCTATCTGCCCTGCATCGACAGTGAGAGTGTGCGCCGCCGTGAAGAAATTCTGATGACACTTGGATCAATGAATCAGGGAACACTGTATATCAGCTATCCCGACTACGATACACAGGATATGAATCTGCGCAATCCGGCAGTGATGGTACTGGATCTTCAGGCAATTGCAGGACAGGAAAAGACAGAAGGTTTTGCCTATGGGATTCCCCGGCACGGTCTTCATTTCGAACCCGGCCATCCGCAGACTGCACTCAGCACAGCACCCTCCGTTTTCCTGAACAGTGAGCGTGCATACAGCGCAACGGCACTGGAGGCACTGGCTGACTGTCCGCGTGCGTGGTATTACGACAGAGTATGCCATCTTGGGGAAGAGGAGCTTCCTGAACGTCAGGCAAATGCATGGCTGGATCAGCGTATGCGCGGTAATTTCATTCATGCTGTACTGGAAGAATATGCTCAGCAGGTATTCGGCAGTCTGCCGCGGAATCAGTATCCAAAGGAACTGAATGAAAAGGTTCTGGATGATGTCATTGCACAAGTGCATGAAAAGACCCGTGACGAAATTCCGGATGCGGAAGAGTGGATTGTTGAAAGAGAAGTCAGACAGATGCGTGAAGTATCTGCATCATATCTAAAGACCGTGCATCGTGACTATGTGCAGCAGGGCTGGGAGTTTGTTACTGCGGAACTGTCTTTTGCGGGAGCTTATCTAAATGCCGGTATGGATTATTGCCTGAATGGCCGTATTGACCGTATTGACTGCCGTCTGCATCCTGATAGAGGAAGAATTGAACTGCGTACAGTCGATTACAAGACAGGTAAGCCTGACAATGTCAGAAAGAAAATTCAGCATGGTACTGCTCTGCAGAAAGAGGTGTATACTTCCGCTTTATCGCTGCCTGAAGTACAGGCGGAAATCAGATCTGTACTGCAGGCAAAATACGAACAGTCCTTTGACGACTGGATGATGGTGCCGGGTGATTTCTTCTATGTCTTCCCGATGACACCCGAGGATCCTTTCCTTGCGGTTCTTGCGGATGACAGTTTCAGTCTGAGCCGACTGAAAGCTATGACAGAAGCCGTACATCATAAGGGAAGCTATCCGGATCGATATACGGTCGGACGTGAACTGGAAGAGCAGTATGGTGAAACAGCACCGCCGGATATGCAGAAGATTTTTGATGCGATCAATGGTGAACCGAAAAAGCGAGGCAAGGGCAGAAAGAAAACAGATGAGAAATGTACATACTGTCCTTTTGCCGTTCTTTGCGACAGCGCGAATGTATAAAAGGAGTATCCATGACAGTGATGAATGAAGAAGAAAAAAGAGAATATATCAAAACTGCCCGGGATAATCTCTTTGTAGAAGCCGGGGCAGGTGCCGGTAAAACCACAATGCTCTCTGACCGCATCGTCAATCAGATTGCCGATGGTGAACCGATGCGCAGCTTTGTCGTTATTACATTTACGAAGGCTGCAGCGCAGGAACTGCTTGAGCGTATTACGATGACCATGCGCAAGCGTATGGAAATGGCACAGGGTCATGATCTGGAAGTTCTGCAGGATGCAATGCAGAGAATCGATGAACTGCATGTATCAACAATTCATTCCTTCTGCCGCACAATCCTGATGGAATATGCATTTGAAGCAGGCTTCGTCCTTGATCCGGACATGCTGGAAGAGGAAAAGGAATCTGCACGTATGTATGCCTTCTTCAATGAATGGAAGCGTACACATACACGCGAGATTCATGCTCTGGCGGACAGAACGGAAAGAGACTGGTACAGGCCGTTGTTTGAGGCATTCAAGGTCGCTGCATCTCTGCGCTGTCCTATTGCTCTGGATGATGTGCCTGAAGAAGAATGGACAGATGCAGAGCTGTTTATGCATACTGCAGTGAAGATTGCGGATGCCTATCATGCATATATCGATGCGGATGCATTGACGATGACCAATGATCAGCTGCTTTTCAAGGCAGGTAAACTGGTCAGGGAAAATGATGTTATCTGCGCGAAGCTGCGTGAAAAGTACAAACATCTGTATGTTGATGAATTCCAGGATACAGATGATATTCAGGCGGATATGATCTGGAAACTGGCAGAAAAGGAACCGGGAGTTCTGCGTGACAATGCTCTGTTTGTCGTTGGTGATCCGAAGCAGTCCATCTATCGTTTCCGCGGTGCCCAGGTTGAACTGTTCTATGAAATCAGAGAACGTATGGAAAAGGCGGAGAATGCCTCGGTACTCTCACTGGAAGCAAACTTCCGTTCCGATGCGTCTATTATCAGTTATGTAAATACGGTGTTCGAACGTCGTATTGCGGAATACACAGCGATGCGTACAGAACGTCATGGTCCTTCTCCGTATACAGGTGTTTTCCGCTGTTCCTATGAAGCGGAAGATGATAAGGGAAAGAAGCTCAGAAATGATGTGCGCGATGTCTGCGATCTTGTCGAAATGATGGAAGCAGTCAACGAAAGTACCCGCTTCGGTGATTTCCTGATTATCACCAAAGACAAATCCAAGATTTCCGAATATGTTAAAGTTTTCGCGGAAAAAGGCATTGCGACAGCTGTCAGAGGCAAGATTGACGTTGAGAGCAGTACGATCCTGAATGGATTTGTACATGCCTATCATGCCATTGCCGATCGTTATGCACGCCTGGATCAGGCTGCACATGCACAGCTGCTTTCCGGAATGCAGTATGCGGAAATGACAGTGGAAGAAAAGAATGCATGGCTTCATGAACTGCACCTTTTTGCAGAGGAACAGAATTTCTTCACATTATCCGCAGGTGGTGCTGCGCGTATGCTGTATGACCACCCGGAAATGTATATGCCGAAAGGCATGGACCTGAGTTCTACGGAACTTCGCAGTGCAAAGGCAAAGCTTCTGCAGTGCATTGATACATGTATTGCCAATGAACAGGGCGGACACAGAGAATTTGCGCAGGCTATGCTGGATTATCTGAAGAATGAAGTTCCCCGTGAGATTCCGCTGCAGCCGAATGAAGATGCAGTTGCCATCATGAATGTGCATCAATGCAAAGGTCTGGCCGGCAAGATTGTAATTATCGCTGACCGACGTCAGGCCATGAAGGAAGAAAACTTTGATAACCTGCTGATGGATGGTGTCTGTCGTCCGGTATTCAAGGCACCTAAAACTGCCTTCCAGTCAGAGACACTGGTAACGTATGAACGTCATCAGGAACTGATGGATCTGAATCTGCAGAAGCGTGATGAAGAATGGATTCGTCTGGAATATGTTGCAGCAACACGTGCACGTGAATGCATGATCTTCATGAAGAATCAGAAGGAAGGCGCATGGTTCTCGCATGATGACTATGATACGGAACGTCTGCCGGACATTATGGACATTGTCAATTCACTTCGTCATCATCCGGGGACACATGCAAAGGAAGAAAGTACGGATCTGAACGATGATGATCTGATGCAGCAGACAATGGCTGATCATCAGAGTATTGCAGAACTGCGTCGTTCATGGGCTGTTCCAAGCAGTCTGGAAAGTTCAGGAAACAGCGGATACGGAGTGAATGATACTTTATACATTCATGAAGACAGACCGTCTCAGGAACTGTTTGGTACTGTTCTGCATCGATGTTTTGAACTGCTGGTGAATCGTCGCAGACAATGGCTGCACAGATCAACTGAGAATTGCGTTGTGACTGTTGTTATGCAGGTGCTGATGGAGTACAGCGACGAAATTCCGGTGGATGAAACAGACCGCTGGGAAGCTTTCCTGAAGGAACGTCTGAATGCCTATTGCCGGAATGTTCTGCCTGCGCTGCTGGAAGGCGCAGAGGAAGTTCACACAGAATATCCTTTTGTGCTGAAGCTGCATGAAGGGGAGACGCGTCCTGAATTCATGGATGGAAAGAAGTATGCAGGAGAACTGACCATTACAGGAACGATGGACCTTGTTATTGTGTATGAAGATGGACATGTGCTGATCGCAGATTACAAATCCGATGCGAGAAATGGTATGGAATTATCTGCTTTCAGAAACAGAATGGCAAAAAAGTACAGAAATCAGGTTGCTTTATATGCATTTGCTCTGAAGAAAGCGCGCGGCTTTGATACAGTAGATACAAGATTAATTGATCTGTATCAATGCTGATAATGGAGGTTTTTTATGCATGATCTGAAGAACAGCATCCCTTCCGTTGATTCCTGGAAGGAACGACTTCTGCCGTATCGTAAGCAGATTGAAATCCGCGACAAATGGCTGCGCGAAAGACTCGATACTGTATTGCCGAAAGTAATGCAGGAAAGCGGCATCGACTGCTGGGTAGTATGCAATCAGGAATACAATGAGGATCCTGTGTTCCGCACACTCTCTCCAGCCGCAATGTATACAGCCAGAAGATTGACGATTCTTACTTTCTTCCTGCAGGAAGACGGCAGTGTCAGACGACTCTCTTTAACTCATCCCGTTCCGGCAATCGGAGAATACTATGAACCGGCGTGGCTGAATCCGAAGGGACAGAAGTGGGGATGGAAGAAGGCTGTCAGCACAATCCGTGTTCCGGATGAACCGGAAACACAGATGGAATGTCTGGGCAGAACAATTCATGAATTTGCACCGAAGAAGATCGGTCTGGATATTTCACGTACGATTGCTTTTGCGGACGGTCTGTCACATACCCTGTATGAGGAAATCTACAAGTCACTGCATGAAGAAGACCGCTGCAAGATTGTATCTGCAGAACCAATCTGCGTGCGCTGGCTGGAAAGCAGAACGGAAAGTGAACTGGAAGCATATGAAGGGATTGTTCAGATCGGCAGAGATCTGATCAGAAATGCATTCTCTCCGATGGTGATTCTTCCCGGTGTGACAACAAATGAAGATGTCCGTCACTGGATGATTCAGAAGACACTGGATCTGGGTCTGAAGCCCTGGTTTGAATATGATCTGGAAATCTTCCGCAAGGGTGTAGGTGAAATTGCACATGAAGAAGTTATCCGTCCCGGTGACATGCTCCATTGCGATATCGGTTTCTCCTACCTTGGCTTATGCATTGACCTGCAGGAATTCGGCTATGTCCTCAAAAGTGATGAAACAGAAGCTCCGGAAGATGTGAAGGCGTGCATGAAGACAGTTAACAGACTGCAGGAAATCACGCTGTCTAATTTCGTGGAAGGACGCAGCGGCAATGAAGTACTTGCGCTTTCCCGTAAACAGGCAATGGAAGAAGGCATTATTCCCTGCATCTACTGTCATCCGATCGGTTTTGACGGTCATGCGGCAGGTCCGACAATCGGTCTCTGGGATATGCAGGATGGTGTTCCCGGACAGGGCGACTACATCCTTCATGAAAATACTGCATGGTCTCTTGAACTGAATGCTACTGTTCCTTTCGGAAACAGTGATATGATGTTCTCAATGGAAACAGATGTCATGATGAAGGACGGTACACAGTATTTCCTGGCGGGAAGACAGACCGACTTCTATCTCATCTGATAAGGAAAAGAGGAAATTAAGATGAAGGAAATCAGCACAAAGAATGCTCCTGCTGCAATCGGTCCGTATGCACAGGGCTACATTACAAACGGATTCGTATTCACATCCGGTCAGATTGGTGTGAACCCTGAAACAGGTGAAGCTCCTGAAGGAATTGAAGCTCAAGCTGAACAGTCCTGCAAGAATGTAGGCGCTGTCCTGGCTGCTGCCGGTGTCGGCTACGAAAACGTCGTAAAGACAACATGTTTCCTGGCTGACATGGGAGATTTCGCTGCATTCAATGGCGTATATGCAAAGTATTTCACAGGTAAGCCTGCACGTTCCTGCGTGGCAGTAAAGACACTGCCGAAGGGACTGCTCTGCGAAATTGAAGCAATTGCTGAAGCTGCAGAATAATTCTGATGATCCGGTCATAAGACCGGGTCATTTTATTTCCGAAGCGAGAATAAAAAGATA
>JAZUHS010000076.1:0-7067 GCA_045641845.1 Bulleidia sp.
GTAAGAAGAGATACGGCTCTGTGCCATTGCAGGTCTTCCTGTATAGCGAATGATGTAAGATACAACTTTGTCCTTACCTTTTTCATCCATTCCATTGGGAGGCGCATTAACGTAGAAGCCTTCTCTGTTATCCTGATAACACCTGGAAATAAGCTGAGATAATTCGATGTGTTCTTTTGAACCTTTAGGCAGAGCAGCTTTCATTTTGTCGAGAAGCTGTTTGCGGAAAGATTTGCGTTAAGACTCATAGTTAATGTAATTCACAGAATCATAAACACTGTTCTGATTTATACCTCCCTCAGTACACAGAACATGAATATGAGGATTCCATTTTAGGTCTCTTCCAAAAGTATGGATTGTCATGATCATGCCGGGAGTGATGGATTTTTTCTTCTGCCTGTTTTTCTTCTTTCCTTTCTTCTTTGAAGAAGGAAGTGATTTATTGAAAGTATGAAGAATCGCTTCCTTCGCTGCTGAGAAGAGGAAAGCAAGCCATTCCCTGTGTTTGAGGAACCAGACACGTAAGCGTGCATCAATGGTGAAGACCATGTGCCGGTGTTTAACATCAAGAGTGCTGGCAGTAATAGTACGAGCACGAGCCCTTGTCATGGCGACACCGCAGGAAGAACAGAGGGTGGAAGCGTGAAGCGGGAATGAGTAGAGAAAGCAATCAGAAGTTTGTGCAGATACCGCATGATCAGCTGAAAAGGTATATCGAGTACAGAGCGGAAAGAGAAGGAATCAGAGTAATACTGCAGGAGGAATCGTATACATCAAAAGCAAGTTACCTGCAGAAAGACGTTATGCCTGTATACGGAAAAGAAGAAGGCAATCCGGTATTCAGCGGCAGGAGAGAAGGAAGACTGTATAAAACAGAAACAGGCCTGCAGATAAATGCAGACCTGAATGGAGCAGCGAATATTGTGAGAAAGAATATGCCTGCAGCATTTGAGGCATATGAGCCGGACTTCAGAAGGATACGGGTAATCAGACATCCGGATCGATCTGAAGAACAACATGCAATCCCTGATAGGGGATAAGGGAATGTGAGGATCCCGGAAGAGGTGCAGGCAACTGTGCTTCTCAAAGGAATAAATCGTATCGATTTATTCTATTTCTCACGTTTAGAAATTATCAGGAAGCATCAGGATGCTGGCGACGATCTTCTTGCACTGAATTGCAAGAGAAGAGAGATATGCAAACTCATTGCGAGAATGTGCATATTCACCCTGAGGACCGGCTGAGCAGACGGTAGGAACACCGGCTCTGGTAGTGAAGGCACTGTCGGAGCAGCCGCCGATATAAAGACCTTCCGGTACCGGACGATCCAGCATCTTTGCGGCTGTACGGTAGATCTCCATCAGATCTTCGGTTCTTTCTGTCAGTTCCATCGCCGGATAGAAGCCGTTGGCACGGATGGTGCATCTTGTGCCCTTGACAGTCACATTCTCACACAGATCATTGAGCATCTTTACAGCTTCATCATACTGGGCATTGGTACAGTAGCGTACAGCAACGGTGAATGTGCAGTAGTCAGGAATGATATTGGAACCTGTACCGCCGGCGATCTTGCCGCAGTTGAAGGTCATATCACCAATCACGGTATGGCTTTCAATCTCACTGATCATATGTGCTGCCTGCAGAATCGCACTGGCACCTTTTTCCGGTTCCTTGCCGGCATGCGCAGCTTTGCCGAATACTTCCACTTCGAATACGGCACCGCCTTTGCGTCTTGTGGATACTTCTTCCTTCGGCGCACCCGATTCGCAATTGAAGGCACAGACACATCCTTTTGCATGTTCTTCAATCAGACGCCCGCATTCACCATTGGAGAAAGCATGAGCGACTTCCTCATCACCTGCAAGCATCACCTTGAACTGACGCTTATTGTAGCCGACGGACTGCAGAGCCTTGATGGCATAAAGCATGATGACAATGCCGCCCTTCATGTCAAAGACACCCGGACCCTTGACGATATCACCTTCAATGATGAAGGGATCGGGACCGAAGGAACCGACGGGGTGAACTGTATCATAGTGACCGACCAGCGCGATCGGAGCAAGCTCTGCCGGTTCACTTTCGGCAGTCACAGCAGGACCGCCCTTGGCATAGTGATGAATCTCTGCATTCATATGCAGATCACGGAAGCACTGCGCAAGTACTTCCGCAAGTTCTTGCAGTCCTTCGCGATTGGCAGAAGGAGTTTCCATTGTGACAATCTTTCTGTAGAGTTCGATCATTTCATCATAGGATGAATCAATCAGGGCAAATGCCTTGTTCATAGTCTCTGACATTATCATTAGTCCTTTCGTATAACCATATTCTGTAAGTGATTCTAGCATTGATTGCAGGTCTTCTAGAAGCAATATGAATACATCAATGGCATAATGTTGTTGGAGGAAATAAAGATGGCACTGTATGCAATCGGAGATCTGCATCTGATGTTCGGCAGGGAAGTCGACGTACCGATGCAGAAGACAAAATTGTGGCTGAATCATGAAACATATCTGAAGGAAAATGCAGAAAGCATGATCACGGATGACGATACGCTTGTACTCTGCGGCGATCACAGCTGGGGAAGAAATCTTGCGGAATGCATGCCGGACCTGGACTATATTCTTTCACTTCCCGGTAAGAAGATTATGTTAAGAGGCAATCATGATATGTTCTGGGATGTCAAAGCGACAAAGAAGCTCAATGAGAAGTTTGCAGGAAAGCTCTTCTTTCTGCAGAATAACTTTGCTGTGTATCAAGACTATGCCTTAGTCGGAACCAAAGGCTATACCTATGAAGGCCTTGATTCGCCAGAGCATGCGGCCAAGCTTGTCGATCGTGAAGCAGAACGCCTGAAAGGATCTCTGGAACAGGCAAAGCAGGCAGGCTATACGAAGTTCATCATCTTCCTGCATTATCCGCCTACCAATATCATGGAACGCAATTCCATCTTTACAAAGCTTGCGGAAGAATATGGCGCAGAACAGGTGGTCTATGCGCATTGTCATGGCGAAGCCCGCTTCCATGATTCCATCCGTGGAAAGAAGAGGGGAATCCGCTATTCCCTGGTGTCGGGTGACTGCCTCAGGTGGAAGCCGCTAAGAATTCTGTAAACAGCAAAACGGTATGCACATCCGATTCACTCGGAATATGCATACCGTTTATTCTTTGTGCTTATTTAGCGTTTCTGACCAGAGGCAGCTGGTTGATGGCAATCTCTTCTGTATTCTTAATGCCATCCATCAGTTCCACATATTCATCCTTTGTCATCAAAGGTGTGTAGCCTTCGGCAAGTTCCTTCGCCTTGACGCCATTGTCCTTAAGCAGCTTGTATGCCATTAAGGCAAATACCTTAGCTGTTGCGACATAGGCAAGATCTTCGTCAAAGACATTGACGTTAGGATTATGCATGGCACCGCCATAACCGCCCGTATGGAACTGCAGCAGCGGCATCAGGCAGGAAACATCACCGAAGTCGGTTGTACCTGTACCATGGCTTGTACGTTCTTCGATGGTGTACTTGCCCTGAGATACATCCTGCAGTGCTTCCATGGTAATGGAAGTATCGTGGCAGGGAACAGTGGGCATATAGCCGGGCATTGTGACATTGCGTACACCGGCACCGGTCGCAACGCAGGCAGCACGGATCGCACGGTCTACCTTGCGGTTGGCATCAAGCAGGGCAGGGATAGTTTTGCCTCTGACGGAGAATTCCATCGTGATGCGGTCAGCGATGACGTTGACGGCATTGGCACCTTCAGAGATGAAACTATGCACTCTGACAGTATCCTGATCACGGAAGGTTTCACGCTGGGCATCCACTGCATACTGGCAGATGTTGGCTGCAGCCTGGGCGTCCACACCCATATCGGGAGAACCTGCGGCATGGGCGGAGATGCCGTTGAAGGTAACCATCTTATTGATGTGGCAGTTGGAAGAACCATTGGCTACCTGCATTTCCACAGGGGCATTGGAAGAGTGGTGTCCGACTGTAACATCAATGTCATCAAAGACACCTTCCTTGATTAGCTGGCATTTGCCGCCGCCATAGGAAATGACGCCTTTTTCAATCAGGGACTGACGCCATGCCGTTTCCACGAATTCTTCCGCAGGTGCACCGATGACAGCCAGGTTGCCGCCGAGAGCTTCCTTAACTTCCGGATCCGTCAATGCCATCATGGCACCGATGACGCCGGTGATCTGCGCATTATGACCGCAGCAGTGCGCTGCGCCTGTTTCCGGGTTGGAATCGGCATTGTTGGGAATGGGCAGAGCGTCCATTTCGCCGACAATCGCAACGACAGGACCTGCTGTTTCCCTGTCTTTCAGATAGCCTTTGAAGCCGGTGATGGCATAGCCTGTATCAGGTTCAATGCCCATCTTCTTTAATGCTTCCACAGCCTTTGCACTGGTTCTTGTTTCTCTGTAGCCAAGTTCGGCATGTGTCCAGATATCTCTGCCGAAGGCCTTGATTTCATCGGCATGAGCATCAATGATACTGATGATTTTCTCTTCAATATGATCCATAGTGATTTCCTTTCAGACATTCATTTTTGTCTAGTATATCCATCTGTCTTTTCTTTTGCAAAATTGTTGACTGTTTCAGCATGATATTGTTTCCGCAGTCATCCGATGTGAAAATGTAATTAATCAAACAGGTCCGATCATGGATCATATACATCATTCAAATCATCAGAGAATCTGTGATCACCTGTGAAATGAAAAGGAGATCATCATGACAACAAGAAAAGAACCCGAAGTTACCGGACTCAAACCCAGCGCACATCGTCTTCAGGACAAGGTTACCATCGTTACCGGCTCTACCTCCGGCATCGGCAAGGCTGCGGCCATTCTCTTTGCGTGGGAAGGCGCTAAGGTCGTTGTCTGCGGACGCCGCAAGGAAAAGGGTGAAGCTGTATTGCAGCAGATCAAGGACAATGGCGGTGAAGGTATCTTTGTCCAGGCGGACGTAACAATTGAAGAAGACTGCCAGCGTATCATCAATACAACAATGGAAACCTATGGCAGAATCGACTGTCTGTTCAACAATGCCGGCAGACTCATCACCAAGCCTACGGTTGAACTTACAAGAGCGGATTGGGAAGCATTTACCGATCTTGACTGCTACTCGTATCTTAGAATGATGCAGCTCGTACTGCCGATCATGGAAAAGCAGGGCGGCGGCTCCATCGTTAACGATACTTCCCTGGCTGCCATTGACAATGCCATTCCCGGCGGTGCACTGTACTGCTTCACCAAGGCGGGTATGAACCACATGACTCACTGCATCGCGGCCGAATACTCAAAGAAGAATATCCGTATCAACAATGTCATGCCGGGTCTGATCGCAACGGAGATGACACTGGAAGGCCCCGGTGCTGCTCAGTATGACTACATCCAGACTCTGGTGCCGTGCGGACGTGCGGCATTGCCGTTAGAGGTAGCGTATCCGGTACTGTTTCTGCTTTCCGATGAAGCAAGCTATATCTCCGGTGCATCTTTGTTAGTCGACTACGCACAAAGAGGCTATTAAGAATAATGAAAAGAAGAACCGCGAGGTTCTTCTTTTTTGAAGGATTTAACGATCAAGCCAGAGGAAATCCATGAACCTCTGATCCTGCTTTTCCCAGTCAGCTTCACAATGATGACCGCCACGCTGGAAATAGACACGTGTTGTGGCACCATATTCTTCAAACAGATCCGCTGTGGCATGGTTGATATGAGCGCCCCAGCTGTCTTCTTCAGGATCGCCTGTGCACTGGCCGCCTTCGAATTCACCCCAGGAAAGATATACACGGGTATCCGGGTCAACACCGATTCTGCGGATATCTTCAAAGAGACGATCCATGACAATGCCGGTGGAAGATGACAGGCATGCGGCCTTGGAGAAAATGTGATTGTATACACCGACGGCATATACACTCATCAGACCGCCCATGGAGGAACCGCCGATGGCAGTTGCTTCACGGAAGGGATAGGTACGCAGGTTTTTATCGATGTAAGGCTTGAGGACATCCACGATCCAGTCCATTGTCGCCTTGCCATCGCCATGGATATTGCTGCCGAAGGCCTGTACAGGATAAGGACAGTATTCGGAAAGACGATGATCACCTTTGTGCGAACACTCCACACCGACAATAATCATCGGCTTTTCCCATGTCTGCATGAATTCCTTCAGTCCCCAGGACTTGCCATATGTAGCATCTTCATTGTCGAACAGGTTGTGTCCGTCAAAGAAGTACATGACGGGATATTGTTCATCTGTCGTATAGTATTCATCCGGCAGATAGATGTAGAGATTCTTGTATTCCTTTTCGCACTCGGAATAGAGCTTATCCTTGATAATCATAGCGTATTATTTCAGCAGCTTGATCAGACGGCTTGTGCCAAGTCTGTCAGCACCCAGTTCAATGAATTTTTCAGCATCATCTACGGAGGAAATACCGCCCGCAGCTTTGACCTTCACGTGATCGGCACTGTGCTTTCTCATTAAGGCAACGTCATCGAATGTTGCGCCTGCTGTTGAGAAGCCTGTAGAAGTCTTGATGTAGTCGGCACCGGATTCATTGACTACCTTGCACATCTGAATCTTTTCTTCATCAGTTAAAAGACATGTTTCAATGATGACCTTGAGGATACGTCCTCTGCAGGCAGCCTGAATCTGTCTGATTTCATCGAGCTGCTGATCATACAGTCCGTCCTTGATCCAGCCGATATTGATTACCATATCAATTTCATCAGCACCGTTGGCAATGGCATCCGTTGTTTCAAATACCTTGACGGCTGTTGTCATGTTGCCGTTGGGGAAGCCGATGACTGTGCAGATCTGCAGTCTGTCCTGAACGTATTCCTTTGCCTGCTTTACATGGCAGGGAGGAATGCATGCGGAAGCAGTATGAGCTTCCATGCCTTCATCCAGAATCTGTTTAATCTGAGCCCATGTAGCCTGCTGCTTAAGCAGGGTATGGTCTACTTTGCTTAAAATGATCTCTTTGTCCATAAGTAAGATGTTCTCCTTGTCTATATTATGAACGCATGTCAGGGGGATGACAAACATAGAATTTCGTATGAAT
>JAZUHS010000077.1:0-11456 GCA_045641845.1 Bulleidia sp.
AAATGAAGTTTTCTGTCAAAGAACAGATTGACGATGTCGATTACTACTTCAGGGTTTCGGTACAGTACTTCGTCAAAGACAATACTGTTTGTAAATCTGTATTTAATCATTATTGATTTCCTCCTGCTTTACTTATTGGCCTTCAAACAGGATTCTCCCCGCACGAATACAGAAAATGATCTGCACAGCAGAATCGAAATTCTAAAATGCAATATAAAAGCTGCAGCATCGTGCCGCAGCTTCAGTGAATTGATTATGCCTTCTTCTTTACAACGTATAAGGGAATGGAAGTAAGGAAGACGATCAGATTGCCGACAAAGGCAATCACGAACTTGCCATCGACGGAGTTTGCATCATGGAAGAAGAACATTGCCAGGAAAGCAAGGATGTATACAGCAAACATCATGCCGCCGTTCATGAAACCGGAATATACAGACATTGCCTTGGTATAGGCATCACCCTTGACCAGACGGCTCATTTCAATCGTAACGTAAGGTCCTGTACCCATCATTGCAAAGCCGATGATCGTAGAAGCAATGTAAAGCAGAATAATGTTGGGCAGAAAAACGATCATGGCGATACCTGAAGCACTGACTGCCAACAGTACCGGCATCATCCAGCCTTTGAGTATTCTCTGCATAGGACCATAGAAGACACCGGAGATGATACCGCCTACAGTCAATGCACTCAGACACAGGCCTGCTTCCGCAGAAGTGCCAAGGCTGTGTGTAGTAATGACATATTCAGAGATATTCAAAGAGAATACATAGAGGAACAGGAAGTAGAAGAGATAGTGAATACTGATCAGCCACACCTTGATCGGCAGTCTTGCAGTACTCTTTTCCTTCTTCTTTACTGCAGCTTCCCCTTCACTCTTCTGATCCTTGAGACAGAAGACCTCCAGAACAATACAGAGAATCATAAACAGATACAGAAGATATGCACGTTCCCAATGGGCACCGTTATTGACCGCAGCGATCATACCGCCCAATGTCGACATCGCTACACCGCCTAAGCTTTTGATAGAAGAACCATAGGCCAGATACTGACCGCGCTGTGATTCATCCGGAACATTTTCCTTGAACAGCTGTGCCTGAATGACCGTTGCGCCGCCAAGGCTGAAGCCATAGATCGCAGAAGCAGCATACAGTACAAACAGATGTGTCTTGTTGCCGAAGAACAGGAACATCATACCTGACAGAAACTGTGTGATATGAGCAAACAATGTCAGTTTCTTGACACCGTATCTATTGACCAGAGAACCGGAAATAAAGGCGAAGAATGTGCCGACAATTGCAGGAATCGTCATTAACATGGCCACGCTTGTCGGCGGCTGGTCGGAATAGGTAATCATGATGTAGGCAAGAATGCCGGATGTCATATTCAGGGCTGATGAAGTAAGCAGAAAGGCATAGGTACCGATCAGACCCTTGATATTGACTCTTTCATTTTGATTCATAAGCAAATCCTCACTGTATATACCGATTGTATCTGAACATATATAACCCGTCTATTGCATTATCTGAAACACAGGAAAAACCGCCGTCTCCATCAGGAAACAGCGGTCTGTATTAACAGATGTAATTTAGAGATTACAGCTGAGGACCAGCCTTAACCAGTGCCTTGCCTGCTTCGTTTGTTTCGTACTTCTTGAAGTTCTTAACAAATCTGCCTGCCAGATCCTGTGCCTTAGCTTCCCAGTCTGCTGCATTTGCATATGTATCTCTAGGATCCAGGATACCTGTATCTACACCTTCCAGTTCTGTAGGTACTTCGAAGTTGAAGTAAGGAATTGTCTTTGTAGGTACATTCTGAATTGCACCGCTCAGGATACCATCGATGATACCTCTTGTGTCCTTGATGGAGATTCTCTTGCCTGTGCCGTTCCAGCCTGTATTTACCAGATATGCCTTTGCACCGGATGCCTGCATCTTCTTTACCAGTTCTTCACCGTACTTTGTAGGATGCAGTTCCAGGAATGCCTGGCCGAAGCATGCGGAGAATGTAGGTGTAGGTTCTGTGATGCCTCTTTCTGTTCCGGCCAGCTTTGCTGTGAAGCCGGACAGGAAGTAGTACTGTGTCTGTTCAGGTGTCAGAATGGATACAGGGGGCAGTACGCCGAATGCGTCTGCAGACAGGAAGATTACATTCTTTGCTGCAGGTGCGGAAGATACGGGAGTTACGATCTTTTCAATATGATTGATCGGATAGGATACTCTTGTATTTTCTGTTACGGACTTATCTGCGAAATCGCACTTGCCTTCTGCATCTACTGTTACGTTTTCCAGCAGCGCATTTCTGCGGATTGCGTTATAGATATCCGGTTCGGATTCCTTATCCAGGTTGATTACCTTCGCATAGCAGCCGCCTTCGAAGTTGAATACGCCGTTATCATCCCAGCCGTGTTCATCATCACCGATCAGCAGTCTCTTAGGATCTGTGGACAGTGTTGTCTTACCTGTGCCGGACAGACCGAAGAAGATTGCTGTGTTTTCCTTGTTCATGTCTGTGTTTGCGGAGCAGTGCATGGATGCAATGCCCTTCAGCGGCAGGTAGTAGTTCATCATGGAGAACATACCCTTCTTCATTTCACCGCCATACCATGTGTTGATGATTACCTGTTCACGGCTTGTGATGTTGAATGCTACACATGTTTCTGAGTTCAGTCCCAGTTCCTTATAGTTTTCTACCTTTGCCTTGGATGCGTTGTATACTACAAAGTCAGGTTCGAATGTTTCCAGTTCTTCAGCTGTGGGCTGGATGAACATGTTCTTTACGAAATGTGCCTGCCATGCTACTTCGACGATGAAACGTACTGACATTCTTGTGTCAGGGTTTGCACCGCAGAATGCATCTACTACGAACAGTCTCTTATTGCACAGTTCCTGCTTTGCAAGATCCTTTACTGCTGCCCATACTTCTTCACTCATCGGATGATTGTCGTTAGGATATTCAGGTGTTGTCCACCATACTGTGTCCTTGCTGTTTTCATCCATGACAATGTACTTATCCTTAGGAGAACGTCCTGTATAGATACCTGTCATTACATTGACTGCATTCAGTTCTGTGTTAACACCCTTTTCATAACCTTCCAGTTCAGGCTTAACTTCTTCTTCATACAGTGCTTCATAGCTGGGGTTGTAGACTACTTCTGTAGCGCCGGTAATACCGTACTTTTCTAAATCCTTGGAATTCATTTTCCCTCCTTCAGCAGATGTTACTCTGTGTTTCTACATGCTCTTCAAACTCATGCCGTTCTCTTCATACCATCTGCACAAAGGTCCAGAATGCGCAGGCAGCCTGATGAAGAATTCAAGCGTAGCTTTTAGCTTGTGAAAGTTTTAGCATGATGTTATCGAACATCCTGCATATCATAACACTTCGACAAGAGTTTTGTGTATAAAAATGCAACTTTTTTCGCGAAATCCAGACACATTTTTCATGTAAGCGTTTGCTTGATTTCAGCACTTTTCAAAGCTGTATTTTCCCTGGTTGATGCGGTCAGATTCTGACCTTTTTCGCTTCATCCACAAATGCTTTTACCTGCGGAAGTTCAAGCATTTCCGGACGGCACAGAATGTATGTTTTTCGTGTCAGCGGTTCACCGTTTGCGAATCTGCATTCAGTCACTTCACCATCGAAACCCTTGATACCGATACCGGGGATAATACTCCAGCCTAAGCCAACGGATACCATGTTGATGCAGGATGTAACGCTGTCGAGTGTAACTGTGGACGCGGACGGATTCACACCGTTCTCACGGAGCCAGCGGTTGATCATAGCTGCCTGAGATGCATCTGTGTCCCACTGTACATACAGGTTGTCATTGAGCTTTCTGTTCTTGTGTTCCTTGGAAACAATCATGCAGATCGGCTCTTCGCCTAACAGGATCTGTGTTCCATCCCACTGAAAATCGCCTCTGAGAACAGCTACATCGATAACCCCTTCCACCAGCTGCTTGAACAGTTCACGGCTCTGACCGTTCTTCAGCTCCAGGTGTACTTCAGGATACTTTCTGTGGTAGGAAAGCAGAAGATCAGGCAGTACGAACTGAGAATAATTAATTGAAAAACCTGCCTTGAGCGTACCGGACACTTCACCTCTGATCTTGCCGATACTGGAACGCATTTTTTCCATTTCTTCCGCAGCCTTGATTGCATGCATCAGCACCTGCTCACCTACCGGAGTGAAATGAATACCGTTTCTGGAACGGATCATGATTTCGGAACCAAGTTCCTTTTCAATATTCATGATTCTTTTGGATAATGCAGACTGTGTCATAAAAAGCCTATCAGCTGCCTTGGTGATGTTCTTTGTGTCATTCAGCATTCGCAGCAGTTCAAAATCTCTTTCGTCCATAGTGACCTCCGCTTTCTTTTCATATTTATTTAAGCATTGCATTCCATTCTTTCATAGCATCTTATAGTAATGTTATTAGATTCCATTCAGGAATTCTTAAATATCTTGAAATCATCAAATTCAAGCGTAAATAATGCCTTTTTTACATGATGTTTTATATTCAATTATCATTCTCCTGCATGCATCAAAACTCTGATTGCGTTTCCATTTAGGAATAGTTTACTGTCATAATGACTATTCACGCATAAGATAACCGCAATAAAAGCACAAAAAAACTGCATGCAATGACTGCATACAGTATCTGAAACAGATTAAGGAAGAATTACTTCTTCTTTTTCTTCATTCTTGTGAACTTTCTTCTGCAGTTGATTTCCAGGAAACGCATCAGATATTCTCTGTCTTCCTGAGAGAAGTCAAGTTCCTTTGTTCTGTACTGGTCAGGCTTCTTTTCATCCTGAGATTCTACAGTAAAGTAAACAGCAACGATCTTCTTGCGGTCTTCCCAGTCATAGGAACGAACTTCGCTCCAGGGATAGAACTTACCGGAAGATACCAGACCTTCTTCACCAACACCATCCTTCAGAATCAGGTATACAGTAACCAGAACGATTGTACTTACCATACGTGCAACATCCCAGCCGGACTTTGCTGTATTGGACATGATCTGGAAAATAGCCAGCAGACCGATACCGAGGAATACCATACGCATGACGCTCCACTGCTGGTCAGAAATCATAACCTTTCTGTTAACCTTGGACCAGCGGATCAGCAGAATGACTGACAGAATCAGAAACGCTGCTACTAAAACCATATTTACATAGATATTCATACTCTTCACCTCTTAATAGACAACATAGGCATTATAGCATGCCGTAACTTGTTTTCATAAATGAATGCAAATAAAATATACGCAATGACATACGAAAAGATCAGAATCTTTGCGACAGATCTGGATGGGACACTGTTTCAGAACTGGAATACCCTGTCTCCTTATGCCGCAGATACCCTTAGAAAACTGAGAGCAAAAGGTATTAAAGTCGTGATATCCACAGGCCGGCCCTACTATTCAGTAAAGAACAATATCCCTGAAGAACTGTACGACTACGCCTCATGCATGAACGGACAGGACATTTACTGCGTCGAAGACCAGTCTCATATCTACGCTCCTGAACTGAGCCATGAAGACGTACGTGAACTCTATGGGATGTTTGCGAAATATCCGCTGATTCTCAATGCAGCTTCCTCTTCACGTTCTGTTTATATCTGTTCAAAGCCATTGACGATTCTTTTTGCTATACGTGATATCCCCCGCAACATCAAGCGTTTTCTGCTGCGACGTCCGTTTGTACAGCGCGATGTATCCAATGACCCTGAAACGCTCTTTGAAATGAACGTCGCCAAGCTGTGCTTTTCCGGTACCGAACGTTTCCTTCGTCACTTTGCAACACGACTTAACCCTGAACGTTTCTCCTGCTTTTTCGTTAATAACTGCTGGCTGGAGATTCAGGCTGCCGGTGTTTCCAAGGGAGCTGCACTGCATCAGATTCTTGAACGTGAAAGACTGACTGCAGAAAATGCTGCAGCAATCGGCGATGGAGAGAACGATCTCTCCCTGCTGCAGGCGGCGGGTCTGAAAATTGCAATGAAAAATGCAATGCCGACATTGAAAGCATGCGCCGATGAGATCGCCGGTCATCATCTCGATGATGGCTGTGCTCACTGGCTTGAATCACATTTACTATGATTAAAAAGTACAGCTGTCGCTGATCGCACCTGATCAGTCAGCTGTACTTTTCAGTTATTCAACAGTTACCAGATAACCGACATCATCGGCATCGACAATAATGCTCTTGCCGGCGATGTTCGGATTCTCCAGAATACGCTTTGCTACTTCTGTCTCAATCTCACGCTGGATATGACGGCGCATCGGACGGGCACCGAACTGCGGATCCACACCCAGATCAATGATACGTTCCATTGCTGCTTCATTGACATGCATATCAATGTCCTTTTCCTTCAGTCTTGCAGCCAGAAGATCCAGGAACTTGCGGGCAATCTTCTTCTGTACTTCAGCACCAAGCGCATTGAAGACGATGATTTCATCAATGCGGTTGATCAGTTCAGGCTTGAAGAACTTATGCACTTCATCACGATAGCATTCATCACGGACCTGTGCATTTTCCTCAAAGGCAAACTGAGAACCAAGATTGCTGGTCATGATGATGATCGTATTCTTGAAATCAACCGTTACACCCTTGGAGTCTGTAATGCGGCCGTCATCAAGAATCTGCAGCAGGATATTGAAGACATCCGGATGTGCTTTTTCGATTTCATCGAGAAGCACGATACTGTACGGACTTCTGCGCACTGCTTCCGTCAGCTGACCACCTTCCTCATAACCGACATAGCCGGGAGGGGCACCGATCAGACGGGATACGCTGAACTTTTCCATGTATTCGGACATATCAATTCTGACGATCTTTGTTTCATCATCAAACAGCTGCTCTGCAAGTGCCTTTGCCACTTCGGTTTTACCGACACCGGTAGGACCTAAGAACAGGAAGGAACCCAGAGGTCTGTTTTCATCCTGTATATTTGCCTTGGAGCGCATGATTGCATCAGATACCAGACGCAGTGCCTCATCCTGCCCCATAACACGGGAACTCAGGAATTCAGGCAGATGCAGAATCTTCTGACGCTCCGTGCTCATCAGACGGGATACTTCAATATGTGTCCAGCGGGAAACGATTTTTGCAATCATATCTTCATCGACAAGCTGCTGAATCATGTCCGTCTTCTCACTTGTGTCCTGTTCACTGATCTTCTTTTCCAGAGAAGGAATTGTACCGTACTTCAGCTTGGCTGCTCTGCCATAATCAGCATCATTTTCCGCCTGTGTCAGTTCCAATTTAGCCTTTTCCAGTTCTTCCTTATATGTCTTCACCGCATCCATCTGATTCTTTTCAGACTGCCATCTGGATGTCTTGGCTGCATTCTGTTCCTTCAGATCAGCCAGTTCCTTCTGCAGCTGTGTTCTGCGTTCCAGTGCCTTTTCATCTGTTTCCGCCTGCAGAGATGTAATCTCAATCTCAAGCGTCTTGATCTTTCTGGTCAGATCATAGATTTCCTCAGGCATGGAATCCATTTCCACACGGATGCATGCACAGGCTTCGTCAATCAGATCGATCGCCTTATCCGGCAGATAGCGGTCTGTGATATAGCGATTAGACAGTGCAGCTGCCGCTATGATTGCTTCATCCTTGATCTTTACACCATGATGAGACTCAAAGCGATCTTTAAGACCTCTGAGAATACTGATCGTATCCTCAACGGTAGGTTCTGCAACCATAATCTTCTGGAAACGTCTTTCCAGAGCTCTGTCCTTTTCGATGTACTTGCGATATTCATCGAATGTTGTTGCACCGATGCACTTCAGTTCACCGCGTGCAAGCATGGGCTTCAGCAGATTCGCAGCATCCATGGAACCTTCGGTTTTACCTGCACCGACAAGATTATGAATCTCATCGATGAACAGAATGATGCTGCCATCAGCTTTCTGCACCTGCTTCAGAACGCCCTTGAGACGTTCTTCGAATTCACCGCGATATTTCGCACCGGCAATCAGTGCACCCATATCGAGTTCAATCAGTTTCTTATCTTTCAAACCGAGCGGTACATCGCCTTTCATGATGCGCCATGCCAGTCCTTCTGCAATTGCGGTCTTGCCGACACCGGGTTCACCGATCAGAACCGGGTTATTCTTGGTCTTGCGTGAAAGAATCTCAATGACACGGCGGATCTCTTCATCACGTCCGATGACGGGATCGATCTTGCCGTCCTTGACTTCCTGAACAATATCATGACCGTATTTGCTTAATGCATCGAGCTGGCTTTCGTTGGTCTTTTCATCCATCTTTACACCACCCCTTCGATCTTCTTCTGCCTTTTCAGCATCCTTGACACTGAAGGCAAACTGCTTTCTGATTTCAACAATAACTTCCGCACGTGTCTGCAGAAGACCGATCAGGAAAGCAGCGCTGCTCATATAGGTATCACCCATCTTCTGCATATATGCCAGAGCATTGCTGTATGCTTCATTGACATATCTGCTTAAAACAGGTTCGCTACCGGAAACAGCAGGCAGGCGGCGCAGATAACGTTCAACCAGAGTCATAAGCTCACTCTTGTCGATGTTCAACCGCTGCCAGATGCCGTCAAGACTGTCGTCTTCCAGCATTGCATGCAGAATATGCTCTGCACACAGTTCGCTGTTTCTGTATTCCTTTGCTTTTGTTACTGCAGCTACAATCAATGCCTGCAGCTGCTCTGTCATCTGTTCAATATTCATAATGAACCCCCTTCCGCAGACTTCTGCGAATTAAAGGATCATGAGAAGGTCTTCTTGAATTTAGACCAGATTGTTTCTCCTCTGGAGTTGTTCTGCAGCTTCTGCAGTTCCTCGTAGAGTTCCTTTTCCTTCTTGGTAAGACCTGTATCTACCTTGATACGAACTGTACAGATCTGATCACCCTGACGGCCGCCGCGGATATCCACAACACCCTTGCCCTTCAGACGCATTCTGGTGCCATCCTGTGTACCGGCAGGAATCTTCATTGACACATCTCCATGAATTGTCGGAACTTCCACATTGCATCCCAGTGTCGCATCAACTGCGGATACAGGGATTTCAAGCAGAATATCCTTGCCGTCTCTGACGAAATTAGCATGCGGCTGGACCACGATCTCAAGGAATAGGTCACCGTTCGGACCGCCGTTGACACCACGTTCACCCTTGCCGGATACACGCAGCTGCTGTCCTGAGGAAATACCTGCCGGGATCTTGACTTCGACGTTGACACGCTTTCTGTTGTAGCCGGCACCGCCGCACTTGGAGCAGGCCTTGCGGACCTTCTTACCGGTACCGCGGCATTCAGGACATGCACCCTGGGTCTGGAAGACACCAAAGGCTGTACGCTGCTGCTGTACAACGGAACCCGAGCCATGACATGTGCTGCAGGTTTCAATATCGGAAGGACTTTCCGCACCTGTGCCATGGCAGTGTTCACACTGCTCATCTACTGTCAGAGTAATGTTTTCCGTCTTGCCGAAGCATGCATCCATGAAGGATACGCTCATACGCATGTAGCGGTCTTCACCTCTGCGGGGAGCATTTGCATTGCGGGTGGATCGGCCGCCGCCGAAACCGCCCATACCGCCGCCGAAGAAGCTGGAGAAGATGTCATTCAGATCATCAAAACCGGCACCTCCGAAGCCGCCGAAACCGCCGCCTGCCTGTGCACCGTCCATGCCGGCAAAACCGAACTGGTCATATGTCTGACGCTTTTGGGGATCGCTGAGAACCTCATAAGCTTCATTGATTTCCTTGAACTTCTGTTCAGCATCCGGTTCCTTGGATACATCCGGATGATATTTCTTTGCAAGCTTTCGGAAGGCCTTCTTGATTTCATCGTCAGATGCACCTTTCGAAATGCCGAGCACCTCATAATAGTCTCTCTTTTCAGCCATACGCTAACCTGCCTTTCCATATAGACACAGAATGCGAGAGCCCTTTGACTCCCGCACTCTGCAGAGAGAAGATTTACTCTTCCTTACTTTGTTTCTCTGAAGTCTGCATCGACTACATCGTCATTTGCAGAACCATTGCCGCCGCCGAAGTCCTGGCCGCCGAAACCGGCATTGCCATTGAAGCCTGCGCCACCCTGAGCACCCTGCTGCTGGTACATCTGCTGTGCCATAGCATTAGCTGCCTGTTCAAGAGCATCCAGCTTTGTCTTCAGGCTGTCCATATCGTTCTTGTCGATTGCTTCCTGAAGTTCATCTCTGAGCTTCTGAACTTCTGCCTTCTGCTGAGGAGTAACGTTAGGATTATCTGCCTTCAGAGTTTCATCAATCTGAGAAATGAATGCTTCTGCTCTGTTGCGTGTTTCGATATCCTGCTTCTTCTTATCATCTTCAGCCTTGTGAGCTTCAGCTTCTCTTACCATTCTGTCGATTTCTTCATCAGACAGACCGGAAGAGTTAGTGATTGTAATGGACTGCTGCTTGTTTGTGCCCTTATCAACTGCTGTTACATGAACGATACCGTTAACGTCGATGTCGAATGTAACTTCGATCTGAGGAACACCTCTTCTTGCAGGGGCGATGCCATCCAGCTGGAAGTTGCCCAGTGTCTTATTGTCATAAGCCATCGGTCTTTCACCCTGCAGAACATGGATATCTACAGCAGGCTGGTTATCAGCAGCTGTGGAGAAGATCTGGCTCTTGGATGTAGGGATTGTTGTATTTCTGGGAATCAGAACTGTCATGACTCTGCCCATTGTTTCGATACCTAAGCTCAGAGGTGTAACGTCGAGCAGCAGGACATCCTTGACGTCACCGCCGATGACACCACCCTGAATAGCAGCACCGATAGCTACGCATTCGTCAGGGTTAACGGACTTGTTAGGTTCCTTGCCCAGTTCATTGCGAACTGCTTCCTGAACTGCAGGGATACGTGTGGAACCGCCTACCAGCAGAACCTGATCGATGTCTCTTGCATTCAGCTTAGCATCCTGCAGAGCCTGTCTTACCGGAACCATAGTTCTGTCTACCAGGTGCTTTGTCATTCTGTTGAACTCAGCTCTTGTCAGACGAGCTTCGAGGTTCAGAGGGCCGCTGCCATCCTTAGCCATAGCAATGAAAGGCAGAGAGATTTCAACTTCGAGCATACCGGACAGGTCCTTCTTAGCCTTTTCAGCTGCTTCCTTCAGTCTCTGCATTGTCATGTTTTCAGCCTTCAGATCAATACCGTTTTCTCTTCTGAAGTTGTCATTCAGCCAGTCGATGATGACGTTATGGAAGTCATCCACAGCAAGTCTTGTATCACCGGAAGTAGACAGTACTTCGAATGTACCGTCAGCGATTTCCAGGATGGATACATCGAATGTACCGCCGCCCAGGTCATATACGAGAACCTTCTGGTCCTGATCGCCCTTGTCGATACCGAAAGCCAGAGCAGATGCTGTAGGTTCGTTGATGATACGGCAAACATCCAGACCGGCGATCTTACCGGCATCCTTAGTAGCCTGACGCTGTGC
>JAZUHS010000078.1:0-3531 GCA_045641845.1 Bulleidia sp.
TGTTGTCTTCCTAAGCCCGCTTGGCCTCCGACTTCAGCCTTCATAATACCTTCGCGGATATTATCCTTGATGAGACTGCCGCCGAATAAACCCAGTAAACCACCTGCCACAATCGCAGCAGTATTGATAATCGTTCCAAGACCAATCATATCTTACCTCCGGAATGCACAGTTGCCATTGTACTTCGTATGCATCATCTCATCTACATAATTGCATCAAGAAAAAACTGAGCACAAGGCTCAGTCTTCTTTCAGTCTGGCACCGCAGGCAGTGCAGAAATTGATATCCTCATCTGTCAGTCTGCGTCCGCAGTTTGGACAGTACAGCAGCTTTGCGACTGTCTTGACGGCATCGGGGTCCGCCGCCTTGACATCCACAGGAATCACCGTAGCGTTTTCCGATACAGTTTCCTGAACTTCCTCAGTTAGCTCTGAAACACTGACTGGTTCCTGCAGAGGTTCAGCGTAGAAAGGAACAAACAGCTTTCTGCGCTTATAGTAGTACACATAATTCATGATCAGGAAGACAACTGCAAGCACTGCAACGATAATCAGTGCTACACGGATCATTTTCATCATGGTAATCAGTTCTTTCTGATCCAGACCATAGACAAATGCAGCACTGTCCGCAAAGCCGCTGCCTGTCAGGAAATCCGTCACAGAGACCAGATAGTATGCCGCATAGACAAGGACTGCCGTCCATACTGTATTCAAAGCCAGCCATAAGTTCTTGCCATAACGCTTCCATTTCAGCATACCGGCCAGACACGCTAACACCAGTACTGTCAATACCAGGAGTACTGCAGTATAGCGTACAATCGGCAGCCAGAAAGCACCGGGACTGGTCAGATTGATCAACGTCGCAGAACGGAACAGGCGTACGAAATCACGTACACCGATGATGGGAAGATTGAAGTAGCCGGCAATCATCATGAACGTAAAATAACCGGATACCGCTGCCGCTAACGGCAGAAAGATGTATTTTACAAGCGCATTGTATTTCAAAGGCGTCTGTTTTCTGCTTGTATATGTCATAGAAACAACCTCACATTGACATTATAGCCTATCAGAATCAGAGTTCGATCTTTCCTTTCTCAAGCTTCTTGAGAACCTTCTTTTCCTCTTCTGTAAACTCATGCTTTTCATAAAGATCCGGACGCTTTTCCTTCGTAAGAAGCAGTGACTGTGCCACACGCCATTCTCTGATCTTCGCATGATTGCCGGAAGTCAGTACTTCCGGAACAGCTTCATCGTTGTATACCGCAGGCTTTGTATACTGCGGATATTCCAGCAGTCCGTTTTCATAGGATTCGTCATCCGCAGAACCTTCAGTAATGGAACCTTTCAGAAGACGGATCACAGAATCCATAATTACCATGGAAGCTACTTCTCCCCCGGTCAGTACATAGTCACCGATGCTGATGAGTTCATCCATATGGTTGTTGATACGTGCATCCACACCTTCATAATGACCGCAGAGAATAATCAGATGATCCTTCTTTGCATAGGAACGCGCTGTTTTCTGTGAATACTGCGTACCGGTCGGATTCATCATGATTGTATAGCTGTTTTCCGTACGTACAGTAGACAATGCATCCAGTACCGGTTGACACTTCATGACCATACCATTGCCGCCGCCGAAGGGATAATCATCTACATGTTTGTAGTGATCATAGGCAAAATCACGGATCTGCACGAAATCCACTTCGACAAGACCGCGTTCAATTGCTCTGCCTACGATCGAAGTCTTCAGAAAGTTCTCATACATTTCCGGAAACAGAGTCAGTACTGTAATTCTCATAACAGTCCCTCAATGACACGGATTGTCACTTTCTTTTCTTCCAGTGATACATTGGCAATGAAGGCAGGAACATACGGAATCAGAATTTCCGTGCCGTCATCTTTAACAATGCGCAGATGATTCTGTCTGCTGTTTGTCTCCTCAACGCCGGCAATTGTACCAATATGTTTTCCCTGCTCGTCCACTGCCTCAAGGGAAAGCAGATCGCTGCGATAGTATTCGCCTTTACCAAGCTTTCGACGTGCTTCTTCAGCAATGTATACTTCAGATCCCTTGTACTTTTCAACAAGGTTGATATCAGGCATACCTTCAAAGGAAGTATAGGTAAAGCCCTTCTGGATCCGGCAGCCATTGCATGTCATCTCCAGATACTGTCCTTCAAACAGCACAAATACCTTTGCGCCTTTCTTATATCTCTCACGGTCAAAATCGGAATAGGACTGAATCTTCAGTTCTCCCTTAATGCCATGTGTATTTACAATCTTACCAATACATACGTATTTCATATTCATCTCCAAATACAGAAAAGGATGCGAATCCGTTCCGCACCCTTAGATCTGTTCAAACTTAATGGTTACCTTTTTGTTTTCCGCATGGGAAGCAACCGACATGACCTGACGCAGCGCGCTAGCCATACTGCCTTTACGACCGATCAGACGTGCAATGTCAACGTTCTTCGCATGAACGTGAAGCACAACTTCCTTGTCATTCAGACTGGGCATGACTCTGACATCCAGACTATCCGGGTCTTCAACCATAGGCTTTACAAGATCCAGAAGTACTCTATCAAGCTCTGCCATGAAAAATTACTTCTTTTCTTTTGCTGCCTTAGCATCATGGAACTGCTTCATGATACCCTGACGAGACAGAATATTGCGTACTGTATCGGAAGGCTGAGCACCTTCATTCAGCCACTTCAGAGCTGCTTCAGCGTCTACATGAACTGTTTCAGGATCTGTTGTAGGGTTGATCCAACCGATAGCCTCGATTTCACGACCGTCTCTACGTGTACGTGAATCAGCTGCTACAATACGATATCTGGGAGCTCTCTTGGAACCCATTCTCTTTAAACGAAGTCTAACTGCCATAGTTAACTATTCCTCCTTGTTTCCATCGACTATTATAGACACATAAAACAGACTGTCAAGGTTTTTTACTTGACAGTCTGTTATTTTTACCACTTCTTTTTATTCATCATCTGCTGCATACGCTGCATTTGACGAGGATCCATCTGCGCCTGAGCGTTATTCATCATACGCTCCAGCGTCTGCTCATTCAGATTGCCGCTGCGGTTCAGTGCAGCCATACGGTCCATGCCTTTCTTCATACGGCTGAACTGGTTCAGCAGCTTATTAACATCATCAACACGTGTACCGGAACCGGCAGCGATACGCTTCTTCATGGAACCGCGGATCTTGGAAGGATTCTCACGCTCCCACTTTGTCATGGACTGAATGATAGCCTTGGTTCTGCCCATCATCTTGCCTGTCTTGGCATCATCCAGCATATCCGCATACTGGTTCATGCCGGGAAGCATCTTCATGATGCCGCCTAACGGACCCAGCTTTTCAATCTGTTCGAACTGCTTGAGAAGGTCATCCATAGTGAACTGGCCCTGCATCATGCGTTCTGCCATTCTCGCGTTTTCTTCTGTATCCAGCTTTTCCTGTGCCTTTTCAACCAGGGAGACAACATCACCCATACCCAGGATTCTGTCAGCCATACGATCAG
>JAZUHS010000079.1:0-18394 GCA_045641845.1 Bulleidia sp.
CATATCCTCTATATTGCCGATAAGATTGAACCCGGAAGAAATTACGATACGACTGAACAGATGAAGCTGAGCTGCAGAAATCTTGCGGCAGGGGCGCATCTGATCAGAGAAGAATCACGCAAATACATCTATGAAAAGGAGGGCGTACATGTCTGAATTACTTGATCTTGTTGTAAATACTCTGTCTGATAAGCAGGCACAGGATATCGTTGCAATCGATATGTCTGCAGTAAATCCCTTTACAGATTACTTTGTCATCTGCACTTCCAAGAACGTGCGTCATGGCGGTACTCTGGCGGACTATGTCAATGAAGCTGCTGAAAAGGCAGGCTTTGAAGTTCGTACAGTTGAAGGTGACAGAAACAGTACATGGATTCTTGCGGATCTGCATGAGGTTGTTGTTCACATCCTTACTGAAGAAACAAGAAAGCAGTACAGAATCGAAGCTCTGTGGGCTGATCAGCCGCAGACACATTACGAAGACTGATAACGAAAAAACGCATCGCAGGATGCGTTTTAGTTTAGTCTTCGGATACGGTGCCGCTGATATCGTTGCTTTCAATCCAGCGTATAATGTCATCGGAAGTAAAGACTGCACCTGAACTCTGCTCCAGCGTGTTCAGTACAACCGGTTCACCATCTTCTGTGGTAACTGCTGCAAAGGCTGGGATGGAAGTGATGCCCCAGTCATTTGTCAGACGTGTCAGTTCGTTATCGGCATCAATCATCGTAACATCAACAGTTTCAATGACACCGGCGATATTGATGCTGGTGTCTTTTTCTACGGTCTTCAGTACTGTTTCCTTGATATAGATACTGTCTGTATCATAGCCGCTGCAGAAGAACATCAGATGGGTTGTATTGTCACCGGAACTGACGATGTACTGCTTCAGTGTATCGTAATCCAGGGCAGAGGAATCCGGTGTATATACGGACTCAGGACGGGGCTCAAAGATACGATATGCTACAACTGCGATGTTATATGTACATAACAGAAGCAGAAATGAAAATAAGATCTTCTTGAACATGAATGCATTGTATCATTCTAAGTGATAATGATCAAATCTTGAGGAATGCAATCAGGATATGAAGTATAATATCTCGGCACGGAGAAGTAATATGATGAAATGGTATGAACAGAAATATGTAAATCACCGGGACTGGATTCTCGATCATCTGCAGGTTTTGAAGCTTTCACCTGCGGAATTTGAAATTGTAATGCTGATTGATTTCATGAATGAACATGGCATGAGCATTACATATGAGGATCTAAAGCAGAAGACAGGGATGAGTTCTGCTGAAGCAGATCATGCCATTGGTCTTTTATGTTCCCGCGGATATCTGGAAATTCTTGCTTCTCCCAACAGTGTGCGCTTTGTTCTGAACGGTCTGTTTGAGACTGATACAGCCAGAGCTGCCAGTGTCATGGACAGTTCTCTGTTTGATCTGTTTGAAACGGAATTCGGCCGTCCGCTGTCACAGAATGAAATGGCTAAGATCAGCGAATGGAACAGCAGCACGGACAAGCAGCTGATTATTTATGCACTGCGTGAAGCGAGTATGAAGCAGAAGCTGGCGATTCCCTATATCGATAAGATTATCCAGACATGGAAGAAAAAGGGCATTACTTCGGAAATGGCCGGAAACGGAACACACTGATATGGAATACATGACAGTTCAAGAGATTCTTGATCACATGATGCAGCTGTTTCCGGATGCGCATTGCGAACTGAATCACCGCAATAACTATGAAATGGCTGTAGCCGTGATTCTTTCCGCACAGACAACAGACGCATCTGTCAATCGTGTGACACCTGCATTATTTGAAAAGTATCCTGATGCCAAGGCACTTGCAGAAGGGGATATCAGGGAGATTGAACAGGCGATTGCCTCCCTTGGTCTTTACCGCAATAAGGCAAAATCCATTCAGGGCTTTGCAAGAGGTGTATGTGAGAACTTCAATGGTGAAGTTCCGGATACTATGCAGAAACTGGTAACACTTCCCGGGGTAGGCAGAAAGTGTGCAAATGTCATTCTGAGTGAATGCTTTGGCACACCTGCACTTGCAGTAGATACACATGTATCACGTATTGCAAGACGTCTTCGCTTAGCTAAGGATGAAGATACTGTCGATGATATTGAAAGAAAACTCAAACGCAAGGTACCCAGAGATCGCTGGATCCGTACGCATCATACGATGATCTTCTTCGGAAGATATATGTGCCATTCACGCAATCCTGAATGCACAGCATGTCCTTTCAAAGGATTCTGCAGGGAATACAGAAAACTGAACAAACAGTAACTCAGCCGGTTAATCCGGCTTTTTGATTGGAAAATGAAAAAGGACTGCTTCTTTCGAAACAGTCCTGATGGAATCAGTGATGAGGGAAGAGATTGCCGATCAGCTGCTGGTAGTAAGCAAAGTCGTCATCATAACGATCGCCGCCTACAGGCTCTTCGGAATCATTTCCGTCTTCGTTATCGTCGTCGTCCGGTTTCTCAGGTTTCTTTTCTTCCTCAGCTGTTCTGAAGGTAATACATACTTCGTTGGATGTATCCTTGCTCTTGGAATACTGGTAGAAAGCACATGCCTGTGTTTCTGTATCAGGTTCAAGAGCATCAACCTTCTGTGTCTTGGAAGGATCTTCAGAAGAGATTTCTGCGATCGTATGACCTTTCTGGCTCAGACGGCAGTTGTAAGTAGGCTTACCTGTTACCCATTCACTGTAGTTGACGCCCATTTCATTATGGACTTCAACCTTAGGATACTCACTCCACTTGAAGGCGATGGAGCCATCAGCATTTGCGGATGCTGTGAAGGAAGCAAGGGAGGCAATCGGCTGTGTATCAACACTCAGACTGCCAAGGTGAGCAAACTCTCTCTTGATGAGACCGGTTGTCTTATAGTCATCCGGTACATCATCAGTAATTGCAACATAAGGGAAGATACCCTTGACGTGGGAAAGAGAAACGACATCTTCCGGACGTTCCAGCGGCTCGGGCCAGCTGTCTTCCTGCAGGGAATCAAGGATTTCACTGCAGATCTTACCGGGAATATTCATGTAGGCTTTCCAGTCTGCGAAGTAGCATTCGCCGCCTTCGACAGCCTTTTCATAACCTACCCAGACGGCAGTTGTATACTGTGTTGTTTCAGCTACCATCCATTTATCTTTCATCGCACCGACAGGAATACCGTACTGTACACCGGAATCACCCCAGTCGGTTGTACCTGTCTTTCCGTATGTGTAATAGTCACGGATCAGAACATCCAGATAGTTGCCGACGTTTGTATGTACTGCGGAGTACATCAGCTGTGCAGCCAGATAAGCAGCACTGCTGGATACGATCGGTACACGATCATATTCAGGAACAACATCATCCTGCTTGCCATTACGATAAGTAATCTTGGTGATTGCATGAGGTTTGATATAATAGCCGCCGTTCATCAGAACAGCATGTGTTGCCATCAGTTCCTCACAGGAAAGAGTGAAGGCGTTACCGCCGATCGCCCATGCGATATCGAACAGATCAGGATCGTAAGTAGCATAATTCAGCTTTTCAAGCATGTCGTAGTAGTACTGATAACCATTCATATCAATAACACTCTGCATGGCCTTGATCGCCGGAATGTTCAGGGAGTATACAATTGCCTTGTTCAGGTCTACGTTGCCGTAGTAATGACCGCCGGCATTCTGGTATGTCCAGGTACCGTAAGTCAGAGGCGCATCCTTCAGTACATGAGAAGTAGCCCAGCCTAATGTTTCGAATGCAGGTGCATAGTCGATGATCGGCTTGATGGATGAACCCGGCTGCTTGTACTGATCGGTTGCATGGTTCAGCAGCATGGAACCGCCGCTTGCGTAGTTACGGCCGCCGCCGATTGCAACAATTTCACCATTCTGGTTGTTTTCGGAGATCATGCCGATTTCCATCAGATCATCTGCGAATTCAACATACCAGTTCTTATCAGCCTGAATCTCTTCCATCTTTCTCTGAACAGAAGGGTTCATAGCTGTATAGATTTCCATGGAAACGTTCAGAGGATCCTGACCGGTAATCTCTTCAGCTTCCTGAATAACATAGTCAATGTAAGCCTGGAATTCATAGCTTGTATCAATCTTTGAATAAGGATCAATCAGTGTATCTTCTACCTTGATTGTCTTAGCAAGATCTGCCATTTCTTCCGTGATATATCCGTGATATACCATCATGTCCAGTACTGTATCTCTTCTGTATGTTGCATGATCAAGGTACAGATGCGGGTCATAGTAGTAGGGGGAGTTGATGACACCTGCCAGCATTGCGCTTTCAGCCAGGTTCAGTTCGCTGACTGACTTGCCGTAATACTGCTGGGCAGCTTTCTCAACACCGCGGATATTGCCGATACCGCCGAAATTCATCTTATTCAGATACATTTCGAACAGTGACTTCTTGTTGGATTTCTGTTCAAGCTCAATTGCCAGTGCAATCTGCTGTACCTTATATTCGATATCCTTTGTTCTGCTTGTTCCGTTTTCATCATCCTGGAAATATGTCAGCTTGACCAGCTGCATGGTAAATGTGGAACCGCCCTGCATGTTGCCATTAAGAACAGTTTCCAGAATTGCCTTGGAGAAACGGGGAATATCGAAGCCGTTATGTTCAAAGTAACGGGAGTCTTCGATGGACAGGAAGGCATCGACCAGAGATTCAGGTACCTGATCATAGACGATATTTTCACGCAGCTGTGTACCGACGTCGGCAATCTGCGTGCCGTTCATATCGTAGATCAGAGTAGATTCAACAGTGTTGAAGTCATCAACATCTACTTCCTGTTTTTCCTCCAGCAGCATCTGCAGGGCATAAAGACCTACAGCACCGCATACCAGCTCAATGCCTAAGGCAATCGCCAGGAAAACTGTCAGGAAGCGGAAACCGTGGAATCTTCTGCGGCGCGGCTTGACAGGTTTTTTATTTCTCGCCATATTCTATTTTCCTCCTTCGTCACCGAAATACATCTTGTCGACTACACTCAGATAATCGACAGGCTTCTGCAGTGTCATAGGAATCAGCTTGCCGTTCTCCGTAAACCACTTATATGGAATCGAGGAACGAACATGATGATCCCAGAATTCAATTGCTCTGTCCGCAGGTACAAGCCATGTCATACCCAGACTGGTAAAGCGGACAATCATGAAGCCGATGCCGCCATGTCGCACCACTGCCGACAGATGCTTGATCTGATGGGGGTGAATCGACTTCAGCGGGAAGGCTGTTTTCAGATGACATTCCTTAGCTTCAAAATCGATGTACCTGCCGCGGTATAAACCGTTGTAGTCAGTAGTACTCGGTGTCTTGAAGTAAGCTTCGGTGATCTTGGCTGCACTACGTTTAGGATAGTCAACCTTGACGATCTGCACCGGTGTCGGCTTCTTGTGAATGACGGCTATATCGCGATCCAGATACCAGCTGTTTGTGGCATTGATATCGGCTTCAAGTCCCATTCCTCGTCTGCCGGCGGAGGTGGCTGTCTGTGTCCAGTTTCCTTTGTGTCCGTTAGGATAGTTCACCATAGATAATCACCTTAGTGTATTATACATTCTTTCACTTAACTAAGGAAGATTTATTGATTTTCATAAATGTGAATGAGATAATACCCCACAGGAGGCGCGATGAATATGGAGAACATGCTTAATCTCGATGCAGAAAGAATTCTGAATCAGGTATTTGATATCGACTTCAAAGGTTACAGTGCGGAACAGGTTGACCGCATGCTGGATCAGGTAATTGAAGATTACCAGACATATGCTGAACTTGTCAGCACACTCAAAGCTAAGATCGCTGCACTCGAATCAGAAAACGCTGAACTCAGCAGAAAGCTGATTGAAGAAGAGGGCAAGGCTCGTGCTCGTCAGGATGCTGATCCGATTCTTGCGGCTTCCAGCAACGTAGATATCCTTAAGCGTCTGAGCAGACTTGAAAAGCAGGTCTTTGACGATAAGAACAAACAGTAGTCTGATTATGCACACATGAGGCAGCCGCTGGCAGTGAATCACTGTTAGAGGAAAGTCCATGCTCGCACTATCTGCGATGATAGTAGTGTTTGTGCTGGTCCAATCAATAAGGCCAGGCATCTTTTTGATGACGGCGGGTACGACCCCTAAAGAGAAATCCATGGCAGAGGCCCGTAATGTGTCACAGTGACGGAGCCGCAGAAGAAATTCTGCGGGTGGAACGCGATAAACCCCGCAAGCGAGAAACCCAAATTAGGTAGGGGAACTGCAATAGGCTAAATGAAGCAAGGCGCAGGTGCATTTTTGTACAGATAAATGGCTGCCGCTGCGAAAGCAGAACAGAACATGGCTTACGATTGTGTGCATTCAGAGGAGAAGACTCCGGTCTTCTCTTTTATTGTGCTTTTTATGCTTATCAAACGCTATGTAAATGAATATAGATAATCGTTAATGTTGCATGATATGCGTATATATGCTTAAATATGATTGCGGTCAGAAGTATTAAAAAACACTTAATAACACAAAAGGCCGCATTGTTATACAAGTTCTATTAAATGCAGAATGTGCTATACTGTATCGGAAAAGGAGACTTGAATTATGAACCTTCCTAATAAGCTAACCATGTTCCGAATTGTACTGATTCCGGTCATCATACTGATTTATCTTTTCCCTTATGCATCATTCGGCATTGAACCGCCGGTATACGATATCGCAGGTGTAAGCCTGTCTCTGGTGAACCTGATCGTCCTGCTGTTCTACTTTGTGGCAGCAATCACTGATGCGATGGACGGACATATCGCCAGAAGCAGAAACATGATCACTACCTTCGGCAAGTTTGCCGATCCGATCGCTGATAAACTGCTGACAACAACAATGTTCCTGCTGTTTGCGGCAAGAGGCATTATCCCGGTTGTGCCGGTTATCATCATGGTCTGCCGTGATACAGTTGTCGATGGCTGCCGTATGGTGGCAAGCGGCAATGGCAAGGTTGTAGCAGCCGGCATGATGGGCAAGATCAAGACAGTTCTGCAGATGATTGCCATTGCGTTAGTGCTGGTCAACAACATCCCGTTCGAATTCCTGGGACTGCCGGTTGCTGAAATCATGATCTGGTTTGCGGCATTCGTTTCCCTGGTTTCCGGCATTCAGTATTTCAGCAAAACAAAAGAAGATATTTTTGAATCAATGTAAAGGGGAATTCTTCAGGATTTCGGTAATAACGTAGAGTAAAGGAGGCTACCATTATGGCAAAAACAGTGGTACAGAAAGCTGTCAGTGACGAAAAGAAAGATCAGCTTCTGAATGAAGCTTTAAAGGCAATCGAAAAAGAATACGGCAAAGGCAGCATCATGCGTCTTGGCGATCGTGCGGAAGTGTCCGTGGATGCAATTCCGTCCGGCTCCATCGCACTTGACCTTGCTCTGGGTATCGGCGGATATCCTAAGGGAAGAATTATTGAAATCTACGGACCTGAATCTTCAGGTAAGACAACTCTGGCTCTGCATGCAATTGCGGAATGTCAGAAGCAGGGCGGCAGATGTGCATTCATCGATGCGGAAAATGCAATCGATCCTCTCTATGCAAAGAATCTCGGTGTTGATATTGACGAACTGATTCTCTCTCAGCCCGATTCCGGTGAACAGGCTCTGGAAATCTGTGAGGTTCTGATCAAGAGCGGGGCTATTGATCTGGTTGTCATCGACTCCGTTGCGGCACTGGTTCCGCAGGCTGAACTGGATGGCGAAATGAGCGATTCTTCCGTCGGTCTGCAGGCACGTCTGATGTCCAAGGCAATGCGTAAGCTGGCCGGTGCAATGAACCGTTCCAGCACAACTGCAATCTTCATTAACCAGCTGCGTGAAAAGGTCGGTATTATGTTCGGCAATCCTGAAACAACACCCGGCGGCCGTGCGCTGAAGTTCTATTCCTCCGTACGTCTGGATGTCAGAAAGGGCGAAGCTCTGAAGAACGGCACAGATGTTTACGGTAATGTTACAAAGATCAAGGTCGTTAAGAACAAGGTTGCTCCTCCGTTCAAGACAGCAGTTGTGAATATTGTATACGGTATCGGTATTTCTCATCTGGATGAAGTCATCACACTTGCAGTTGAAAACGATGTCATCGACAAGTCCGGTGCATGGTTCTCCTATAAGGGTGACAAGATCGGTCAGGGATTCAATGCTGTACGTGAATATCTGAAGAACAATCCTGAATTTGCTGAAAAGATCGAAGCGGAAATTCACGAACTTCTGTTCCCAAATCAGAAGAAAGAAGACGAAATCGCTGAATAAGCACTTTGGCAGAGCAGTGTTAAGCTGTTCTGCTTTTTTCTGTCTTCAAAACAGAAGAAAAACTATCTATGATAGTAGCGTTATGAAAAACAGAGATTATACGGCTTTCTATGAAGCTGTCAGTGCACCGTTTTCCGGCAGTGCAAAACGTGTGCGTTTTATACAGCTGAGCAATTTCCTGATTGAAATTCTCTTCTATGCCATCTATCCGCTGCTTCTTCTGTATATTCTGCTGAAGCAAAAGGATCTTCTGATACAGGCACTGCTGGTGCCGGCAGTGCATTTTCTCCTGCTATCGGCTGTCAGAAAGATGACGCATCGTCCCCGGCCTTATGAAACGTGGCCGATTCATGCGCTGATCCTCAAGGAATCCACCGGCAATTCAATGCCGAGCCGTCATGTGTTCTCCTCGGCTGTCATTGCCATGATGGTCTTCAGATTCAATGTTTTCCTTGGATCAATGCTTATATTCACCAGCATTGCCGCAGCTGTTATCCGTATTATCGGCGGGGTGCATTATCCTTCAGATACAGTTGCCGGATTTGTCTGGGGGATCATTGCAGGACTGATGTTTATAGTATTGTAAAATATTGCACTAAATGGAATTGCGAGTTACCTGCGAGATTTGTTTCTGACTTGTGATTCCTTTTTTTAAATCGTATAATAATCTTCGAGTTAAGTCTCAAAGAGCAAAATGGAGGTTAATATGGATAAACTTTTAACAACCATTATTGCGGTTTTTGTAGGTATTGTAATCGGCGTTGTACTTATGTTAATTGCCGGTAAACTTGGCCTGGATCGTGCTAAGGCAAGATCTCAGGACATTCTTGATGAAGCAAATTCAAAAGCGGAAACTACTGTACGTCAGGCAGCACTTGACGGAAAACAGCAGGTTTATGAAATGAAGCTGCAGGCAGAAAAGGAACTGAAGGAACAGAGAACAAAACTTCAGAATGATCAGACAAAGCTGCTGCGCCGCGAAGATAATATCGGTTTCCGTGAACAGAATCTCACTGCCAAGGAAAAGAAGATCAGCGAAAAGGAAAAACAGGCTGATGCAAAACTTGCAAATCTCAGCAAAATGGAGGATGAACTGCAGCAGCAGATCGACAAGCAGCTTGAAGTGCTTGAACATGTTGCAGGCATGAGCCAGGAAGATGCGAAAAAGGAAATCATGGAAGCGGTAGAAAAGAAGACCGAAAAGGAAATCGCTGCTTATCTCCATGAAGCGCAGGAAGAAGCTGAAGAAAAGGCTGCGGAAAATGCGCGCAACGTTATCGCTCTGGCAATTCAGCGTTATTCACAGGATGAAACAATCGAGAGAACTGTTTCTACAGTTACTCTGCCTTCCGAAGAAATGAAGGGTCGTATCATTGGTCGTGAAGGACGCAATATCAAGGCGATTGAACAGGCTACCGGCGTAGACCTGATTATCGACGATACACCGGATATCATCACAGTTTCCTGCTTTGACCCGATCCGCCGTGAAGTGGCTCGCCAGTCTCTGGAAATCCTGATGAAGGACGGACGTATCCAGCCCGGACGTATTGAGGAAATTGTTGCGAAGGTTCAGCATGAACTGGATGAAACAATCTTCAAGATCGGTAACGAAGCAATCTTCAAGCTCGGTATCGGTCGTATGAATAAGGATCTGGTTCGTCTGATCGGACGCCTCAGATTCCGTTACAGCTATGGTCAGAACGGTCTGCAGCATTCCATGGAAGTTGCTTCCCTGTGCGGAATGATGGCTGCTGAACTCGGTCTGAACCAGCAGCTTGCCAAGCGTGCAGGTCTTCTGCATGATATCGGTAAAGCTGTAGACTTCGAGCAGGAAGGTTCCCATGTTGAACTGGGTGCCAAGTATGCGAAGAAGTACGGTGAAAACTCTATTGTAGTCAATGCAATTGAGAGTCATCATGGCGACACTGAAGCAACAGATATCATTGCGATTCTGGTTGCGGCTGCAGACACATTAAGTGCAGCAAGACCCGGTGCCCGCTACGAATCCATGGAAGGCTACATCAACCGTCTGGAATCCCTCGAAAAGATCGCTTCCAGCTTCGAAGGTGTAGAACGTGCCTTTGCGATTCAGGCAGGCCGTGAAGTCCGTGTCATGGTTCAGCCTGAAAAGATCGATGACGAAACCATGTACAAGACAGCGCATGATATTCGTGAACGTATCGAAAATGAACTCACATATCCCGGTCAGATCAAGGTAACTCTGATCCGTGAAGTAAGAGTTCAGGAACTGGCAAAGTAAAGCTTAAAAGATCGTATTGTAAAGACCGGCCGGTAAAACGGCTGGTTTTTATGTGTTTATGAAAATCGTGAAAATGGCATAAACTAAGCAAATTCTGCAGTTGTATTCCTGTTCTTAAGGTTTGTAAGGGCTTGCATGGGAAAAGGAGTAATTGAATACACTTTCAGAAATGGTATAATGTTCGCAATGAAGGAGGAGTTATATAATGCCCGTTACAATTGATAAGGATACTTGCATCGGTTGTGGTGCTTGTGTAGGCGGCTGCCCCGTTGGTGCTCTGTCTCTGGATGATGAAGGTAAGTCTGTTTGCGACGAAGATGTTTGCATCACTTGCCTCGCATGCACAGGTACATGCCCTGTAGGCGCTATTGCTGAAGCTTAATCAAAATCAGCTGAAAGACCAGCGTAAGCTGGTTTTTTCTATGCTTGTGTGACGTTTAGTATTGATTCTGCTATAATAGTGCAACGATGGAGAAATATGACTATGAATAAAAACTTTATCCTTCCCGATCAGAAAGCTGCTGCCCGCCGCAGCAGAGGTGTTCCGGTCACAGAATACGGTATGTTCTCATTAAGCGGTGAAGCCGGCAATCTGGGTCTTGGAAAGAAATATTATCTGCGTACATACGGATGCCAGGCCAATGTGCGTGATGGCGAAACAATCGCCGGCATGATGGAAATGATGAGCTTTGCTCCGGTGAATACACCCGAAGAAGCTGACATTCTCATCTTCAATACATGTGCGATCAGACGTGCTGCGGAAGAACATGTTCTTGGGGAAATCGGCAGTTTGAAGCCTCTGAAGAAAAAGTATCCTGAAAAGGTCATCTGCGTATGCGGATGCATGGCTCAGGAAGAAGCTGTTGTACAGGAAGTACTGACAAGCTACCCGCAGGTAGATATTGTCTTCGGTACACATAACCTGTACAGACTGCCTAACATTCTTTCTACATTCCTGGAAAAGAGAGAACGCATGGTCGAAGTATATTCTGAAGAGGGTAAGGTCATTGAAGATCTGCCGGTTCGCAGAAGCATGGACTGCAAGGGCTTTGTCAACATCATGTACGGATGCAATAAGTTCTGCACATACTGCATCGTTCCTTACACAAGAGGCAGAGAGCGTTCCCGCCGCAAGGAAGATATCATTGCGGAAGTAGAAGCACTGAAGGCTTCCGGCAGAAAGGAAGTCATTCTGCTTGGTCAGAATGTCAATGCATACGGCAAGGATCTTGGTCTGGATGATGGCTTTACGGATCTCCTCAATGCAACTGCAGAAACAGGTATTGAACGTATCCGTTTCTATACATCCCATCCCAGAGATTATTCCGTTACGACCATCGATGCGATGAAGGACCATCCTAACATTATGAAATCTCTGCATCTGCCGGTACAGTCCGGTTCTGATGAAGTGCTGAGAAGAATGGCACGCGGCTATACGGCAGACAGCTACAGAAAGCTGTTTGATGACATGAAGGCGCGTATTCCGGATATTACCTTCACAACCGATCTCATCGTAGGCTTCCCCGGCGAAACGGACGAGCAGTTTGAGGAAACACTGAAGCTGGTAGACTACTGCCGCTTTGATCTGGCTTATACATTCATCTATTCACCTCGTTCCGGCACGCCCGCAGCGACATTCGAGGATGCAACACCGATGAGTGTGAAGAAGGAAAGACTGGCGATTCTGAATGATCGCATTGCCAAGTACTCCAAGGAAAACAATGAAGCATATGTCAACAGAACTGTAAAGGTTCTGACAGAAGGCAGATCTAAGAAGAATGATCAGGTGTGGAGCGGTTACTCCGAAGAGAACAAGCTGGTCAACTTTACAGGCGGTGATGATCTTCTCAATAAGATTGTCGATGTCCGTATCAAGGCTGCAAGAAGTTTCTCCCTCGATGGTGAGGCATTGTGAGTTATTCGCTGATGCGATATAATAAAAGCAATTAAGCATTACACCATTATTTACGGAGGATCATTATGAGCAAGGTACGTATTTTTGCGTTAGGCGGCCTCGATGAAGACGGAAAGAACATGTACGTCATCGAGAATAATCAGGATATCTTTGTCATTGAATGCGGTCTGAAATACCCGGACGGGGATCAGCTTGGCATTGAAATGATTATTCCTGACTTCGAATATCTCAGTGAGAGAAGGGATAGAATCCGCGCTGTTTTCATTACGCACGGACATGAAGATGTGATTGCAGCATTGCCTAATCTCCTGCGCGAAATTCCTGATGTACCCGTATATATGGCTCCTCTGACAGCGATGATGTTTGAAAGACGTGCCAGAAAGCTTGGTATCCGTGATATCAACCTTCACCGTGTCAGAAGAAATGCCCGCTTCAAGATCGGTACAACAGAGATCAGAACTTTCGGTACAACACAATCCATCGCCGATGGTTTCGGTGTTGCTCTGAAGACAGACAGCGGCTACGTTGTTTATACAGGCGAATTCATCGTTGACTACGATACAAAGAACGATGCATTCCGCTTTGATATTACCAATATCACAGATCTTGCATCTTCCGGCGTTCTTGCCCTGATGACAGAATCTGTAGGTTCTACAAGAGAAGGCCACAGTGCGCCGAATCATCGCATTACAGGTCAGATCGAGCAGTACTTTGAGTCCAATGGCGGCAGACTGTTTATCACGGTCTACAACCAGAATCTCTATCGTGTAATTGAGATTATCGAACTCTGCAATAAGTACAACCGCAAGGTCTGCATCTATGATGAAGAACTGCGCAACCTGCTCAGTGACATGGGCAAGCTGGGCTATTATCACATCCTTGCCGGACTTGAGATTCCTCCGCAGAACTTCAACAACGAAATGGAAAATGTTGTTGTGCTGATCGGCGGTACAGGACTTTCCATTTTCCGCAAGGTACATAAGATTGCGACCAAGGAAGATCCGATTATCGAACTGCGTCAGTCCGATACGGTCATCATTGCCTCTCCTGCCGTTCCCGGTACAGAGCGTGATGAGGCTTCCATGGAAGATGATCTCTATAAGGAAGCAGGCAAGGTTGTCGTTGTCGATGCGAAGCGTACATTCTCCATGCATGCAAGCATTGAAGATCTGAAGATGATGATCTATCTGCTGAAACCTGAATATTACATTCCCGTAAAGGGTGAATACCGTCAGCTGATTTCCAATGCGAATATCGCTCTGGATATGGGCTATGCGGCAAATAAGATTATTGTAATGGACAATGGCCAGGTAGCCACCATTCAGGATGGCGAACTGATTTATAATTATGATCGTGTACAGGCAGACAGTGTTCTTGTAGATGGTAACGAGAATCTGGATGCCAGCGGTATGGTCCTGAAGGATCGTGAGATTCTCAGTACCGACGGTGCGATCATTGTCGGTGTTGTTGTCAACCACACAACAAAGGAAATCATTGGCGGCCCGGATGTCCAGAGCAGAGGCGTGATCTATCTGAAGGATGCAGATTACATCGTTAAGCAGGTAGGCCTGATTATGGAAAAGACGATCAATGATGCGGTCGCTGAAGGCCGTTATGAGAATCTCGGCTGCCGTGCCGAAGCACGTGAAAAGATCAGTAAGTACGTGCTGCGTGAAACCGGTAAGCGTCCCATGATCCTGCCTGCAATTATTGAAATCAACAGTGCGGATTAAGGGGATTGAAAAGTGGCTGGAAATAAGACTTCATTACAGAAAAAACAGCACAACAGTTCAATGATACGAACAGGGATCACATTGATGATCCTTTTCGTCATTTTCATCGGTGGCTTTATGCCTACCGGTGTCTTCAGCAAAGTCGTTCGCGGCTTTGAGGTATGGCTGCTGGGCGATGCCTACTGGGCGGTCATCATCATCGCATTCCTGTGGATCGGCATGAATCTCTGGCGTAAATTCAAGGACAAGAAGCCGGAGAGTCTCTCGCCGATGATTCTGACAAACACTTCGATCCTGATGTTTATGTCCTATATCGACGCTGAAGAAGAAGGCTTCAAATTTGTAAAGGAAATCGTCTTAAGAAGCGCTGCGTATTTTGAACCTGAGATTCCCGTTAATAACGGCGGCGGTCTTCTGGGCGGAACGATCTACGGTCTGTGTTCCTTTCCGTTCGGCAAGAATATCGTCATTCTGATTATTGTTCTGATGATGATCGTTGCTGCAATCATGCTGAGCAGAATGGAAACCTTCCATCCCGGCATTTCTTCTATCGGCAATAGTGTTTCTGAATTTCTGAGGAAGCCGGAAACAGCTGTTATGGAAGAGGAGGAACCTGCGGAGAGAAAGCCGATTCCCAATTTATGGACCATGAGCAGCAGCATCAAGAAGAAGATCTCTGAATACAGCTCTGTTGTGCATACACATGTTCCTGAAATCGAAGAAGAACCTGCACCCGTACAGAGAGGCTGGGCAGATGATATCTACACGCAGCCTGAACCTGAGCCTGCTGCAGAAGAGAGAAGCAGCGATATACCTGAAGGTATGCGCAAGATGATCAATATCAAGGCAGATGGTCCTACCGAAGAAATTCTGCTGGTATCCATTCCCGGCAAGACAGTGTCATCTAAGAAATCTCTGTTTATCAATGTTGATGATCTGCTGGATGAGGATGATGAAGATCATTCCCGGCTGATGCAGGAATATGTGCCTGAACCCGAACCGGAAGAAAGAAGAAACCTCTGGCTGGATGCAGACCGCGATGAAGAACAGGTGAAGCATGATATTCCGCCTGTGCAGCAGGTACTGCCTCTGGAGGTGGAAGCTGCTGTAAAGCCTGTTTCTGCAGCTCCGGCAGTGGAAGCGGCAACTCAGTCCAACCAGCGCAAACGCACAGCTGCACATGCCCGCAGAACAACGGAAAAGGAAAAGCCTTACAGACTGCCTTCACCGGCTCTGCTTGATCCCGTACCTCCGCGCAACCGCAACAGTGCCAACGAAATTGAAGCTCGTGAAAAGGGAGAACTGCTGATTCAGATTCTACGTAATTTTGAAGTAGAATCCCGTCTGATTGATACGCATATCGGTCCGGCGGTCACACAGTTTGAAATCCGTCCGGATGCAAACGTCAAGATTTCCAAAATCAATTCCCTGACTGACAACATCAAGATGCAGCTGGCGGCAAAGGATATCCGAATCGAAGCACCGATTCCCGGACGCAATGCCATAGGTGTCGAAGTGCCGAATGCTGAAACATCTGTAGTCAAGATGCGTGATCTGCTCAATGAGGCCAGTGAGAAGGACAAGAAGTCCCCGCTGATGTTCTTCTTGGGCAAAGACCTGATGGGCAGAACAGTTACATGCCGTCTGGATAAGATGCCGCATCTGCTGATTGCCGGTGCAACCGGCTCCGGTAAGTCCGTATGCATGAATTCCATCATTACTTCACTTCTGTTAAGAACAGATCCTGATAAAGTGAAGATGCTGCTGATTGACCCGAAGAAGGTAGAGTTCACACCTTATCATGCTATTCCGCATCTGATCGGACCTGTCATCAATGAACCTTCTCAGGCGAATAATGCTCTGAAAGTCATTGTACAGAAGATGGATGAACGTTATAACATGTTCGCTTTAGCAGGTGTGCGCAACATCGAAGGCTACAACAGCAAAGTCATCGCGCAGAACGGACAGCCTAATGAGGATGGTTCTCCTGCACCTAAATATATGCCTTATATCGTTGTCATCATCGATGAGCTTGCCGACCTGATGCTGGTGGCAGGTAAGGAAGTTGAAGGAAGTATTCAGCGTATTACACAGCTGGCCCGTGCTGCCGGTATTCATCTGATCGTGGCAACACAGAGACCTTCCGTCAACGTCATCACCGGTGTCATTAAAGCCAATATTCCAAGCCGTATCGCATTCTCCGTTTCCAGTGCCATTGACTCCCGAACAATCCTGGATTCCCATGGTGCGGAACGTCTGCTTGGCAATGGTGATATGCTGTATCTGCCGATGGGTTCCAACTCCGCTCAGCGTGTGCAGGGTGTTTATGTCACCGATGAGGAAGTACAGAAGATTGTAGCCTTTGTTTCCGAACAGAAAAAGCCTCACTATGATGATTCCTTCATCCTTTTAGAAGGGATCAATGATGGCGAAGGTGGTATTGCGACCGTTACGGACGATCCGATGTTTGAAGAAGTAAAGGAATATGTTGTCGAAGCGCAGAAAGCTTCTACATCACTTCTGCAGAGAAGATTCGGCATCGGCTACAACCGTGCCGCCAGAATCATTGATGCTCTTGAGGAGAAGGGTATCATCGGCCCTGCCCAGGGTTCCAAGCCGCGTGAAGTTTATCTCAAACCTGAGAAGAAACAGAACATGACGGAAACGGGCGGTACATATTAACTTCAGGCAGTTCTTCCATGAACTGCCTTTCTCTTGTGAAAAATGTATAAGATTTGACAAATGTATGTATGATCATGCATGATAGTTTCAGGAAAGGGAGGATCTGATATGAATGTTTCGACAGTTCTCATTGGCATTCTGATCGCTTTTCTGGTGATTCTCGATTTCCGCTATCTGCGCCGCAACGGCATTTCCTATTGTTCCGACTGCAGCGGCGGCTGCGCCGGCTGCACAGGCAAAGCATCCTGTCACATCGCTAAGGATATTCAGAATGCGCGCAGGGAAATTACAGGTCGCTGAAAAGGCTGTAACTTGTTCTATATGAGATTAATGACAGATTCTGCATTAGCGGAATCTGTCTTTTATGATACGCTGCATGCTTTTCTCTCTTTTTCGCTCAAAACTGATTTTGTGTATAAATAACGCGAAGAGGTAAGAAGAATATGCTGAACACATTTGTATTGGTCGGAGCAGTTACTGGAGTGCCGACCTATCATCGAACAAAAATTGAATTTACAGTTACCTGCGACCGCAGCTTCAGGGAAGAAGGCGGCATGAAGACACAGGACAGCTTTACTGTCTATGCATGGAAGGGTATCGGGGATGAGATCGCATCACTGCTGCGCTATGGCGTCATTGTAGCTGTTAAGGGACGTCTGAGAATGGAAGAAGGTAAATGTATCCTGATGGCAGAACATATTTCCATAGAGCGTAATATGGGCATACAGGGAATGTGAATGCGAAGTTCAGTCAGAATGTGCTATGATAATAATGCTGTACGGCAGTGATGTTTTTATGTTGCTGTTGTTGTATGAATAGGTGAGGTATGAATTATGGCATTTGATTCATTAAGTGAAAGACTGAATAAAGCCATGCGCAATGTTGCCGGCAAGGGAAAGCTGACAGATGCGAACATGGAAGATATGCTTAAGGAAGTGCGTCTGGCCCTTCTGGAAGCTGATGTAAACTATCGAATTGTTAAGGGATTCCTCGAAGATATCCGTACCAAGGCAAAGGACCAGGACGTCATCAATGGTGTCGAACCCGGTCAGATGCTGGTCAAGATCGTACATGATCAGATTGTAGAACTGCTCGGTACAGACGACGCCAAGGTAGTCTATAAGGAAAACGGCATGACTGTGATCATGCTGGTAGGTCTGCAGGGTACAGGTAAGACAACTTCCGTCGGTAAGATCGCCCGTCTTGCCAAGACTAAGGAAGGCAGAAACCCGCTGCTGATTGCGGCCGACGTCATCCGTCCTGCTGCCATTGATCAGCTGCAGACATTAGGCCGTGATATCGACTGCGAAGTGTTTACTCTCGGTACACAGACACCTGCGCTCGAAACAGTACGCAGAGGTATGGAATATGCCAAGCAGAAGGGCTTCGATACAGTATATATCGATACTGCCGGCCGTCTGCATATTGATGAAGCGCTGATGAGAGAACTGGCGGACATCAACCGCTACGTTCATCCTGATGAAATCCTGCTGACTGTCGATGCCATGACAGGTCAGGAT
>JAZUHS010000080.1:0-2573 GCA_045641845.1 Bulleidia sp.
TCGAAGTCATTACTCCGGTCGGATTCAACACGATTCGTCCTCTGGAATTTGAAATTATGGCTGACCATGATTCTCTCAGTGAAGATCCTAAGCTGATCATGACATACACAGACCATGAATCATTTACAGATTCTCATTCCTGGTGGTATGACGATGAGGAAGCAGGTACATTCACTGCTGATATTGAAAACAAGAAGGGTGTTACACTTCCGGAAACAGGTGGCCCCGGTACAATGCCTTTCTATATGCTGGGTATGGCGATGATCGCAGCTGCCGGCATTATGCTTGGCAGAAGACATGCGTAAGTATTAAATATTCTATGATGATACAGGAACGGACAGCGTACGCTGCCCGTTCTTCATTTACGAGAATTCTGCAGGTTGATCAGAACCCAAAAGAATCATTCACAGGTCTCTGCAGCAAAAAGGAGAGATCATAGTCTCTCCTGATTGTACCTGCTTACTTGAGATTATTCTTGATGTATTCTTCTGCGAACTCAGCAGCCTTTACAAGGGACTTTGCAGTCGTTGTAGCACCGGTTGCTGTGTCGATGGAAGAGAGGTCGTTCTGCTGATCAATGATGGTCTGAAGGAATTCAGAGCCTTCTGCTGTGAGCTTTGCACCGTAGTCTTCGGATTCCTGTGCATCACGTACCTTTACAGCAGTGATCTTCTTGTCTGCATCTACCGTGAAGTGTGTTTCGATTTCTCCGCCGAAGCCCTGTGTAGCTACTTCAATGGTAGTAACACCATCTGCTGTGGAAGCACTGACAACACCTTCGAACAGTTCACCTGTCATAGCAATATAGGTCATTCTCTGGAAGTCACCGACAAAGGCAATGGTTGCACCGGTAACGACATCTCTTTCGTTAATCGGTGTAGACTGCTGGTTCACAGTCTTGAACATCTCATAGACATCTTCCAGTGTCATGTTATGTGTCAGGATATGTTCTACAATCGCATCAATCTGTTCACCATAGCTTCTTCCGCCATGATAGCCGGCAAAGGATACACGGTTCTTACCTTCCGTATATTCTCCATCCTTGGCTAAGCCATGGATGGCTAACAGATCGGTTACAGGTGTATCCAGTGTTAATGTGATATCTGCTTCATCTGCCAGATGCTGGTAGACTTCCAGCTTCTGATCATCTGTTAATACCGTACCGTCGTAGTTGGCAATCGTCAGATCCGAGAATACAGATTCTCCTGTCGCATTCTCCAGAGTACCTGTAATCATATACTGACCGAAGTCATCGTTATAGCCGTTCATACAGATGGATACGTTGTATCCTGTATCGGTTTTCTCTACGGATCCATCGGATACATTCATCATGTAGCCCATGATTCCCTTCTTGGAGTATTCTCCCTCCAGTCCCTTGTTGCGAATGATATCGAAGTTCAGGGAAGTGATAATACCGTCGGTTGTCTCACCTTCAAAGATGAAGGTATCGTTCTTCGGCAAGCCTGCAGAAGTTGTACCAACCATCTCATATTCTGCAGAGAAGGTTTCTACAACAGGTTCTGCTTCCGATCCTGCGGATGAGTTCTGCGGAGCAGAAGATACAGCAGGAGATGCACAGCCGGCCACCAGCACAGCTGCAGCGAGCAAATAAGTTTTCTTCATACAAATTATCCTCCTTGTAGTTGTACGTAATCCTGTACTAAGTGCATCATAATTAGTTATGATATGTCTTGTAAAGGAACCGGAGCAAAGTGTTACACTTTGCTCCGAGTGTAAACATCATGAAACAGGAAGCCGCAGATAAGATCAAGAAAAGAACGGAACAGTGGCTTCTCGAAGCACTGCTCCGTCTGATGAACAAGCATCACTACAATGACATTACTGTCTCCATGATCTGTTCTGAAGCAGATCTTACCAGACAGTCCTTTTACCGTTACTTCAAAGACAAGGACTCTCTGCTGGTACGTTATATGCGTACCGTCTTTAGAGAACTCTATGAACAGATTAACAATGCAGAGAACTGTACATTAGCAGATCTGTTAGTCATCTACTTCTCCTTCTGGAGACAAAAGAAAGAGCTGGTACAGATCCTGGATGACCATGGTCTGTTAACCAACTCTATAGACAGTAATAAACGATTCCTGGAGAAATGCTTCACCAGACTGAACATCTCCATCGAAGAACAGGAGGTCTTCCTACAGTTCTTTGCAGGAGGATTGTGTTCCTGCGTACAGGAATGGTTCGAGAGAGGTATGTCCACCAATGAAACAGAACTTGTAGAAAAGATGATGAGCTTTCTGGATATAGAACAGAATTCGCATCTGGTGGTGAAGGCTTCTCGCATCTGAATACAAAGTATGGGCATTTCAAAACTGAATACATCTATGATGACAATCCTGTCCCCTGAGATTCCATGGGTTTTTACAATGAATGGAAGATCAAATATTGTATCTGATAAAGATTGCATGCTTAGGAAAAAAGCGGATATATACAAAAATAAAAGAAACGATAGGCACTGCATAACTCCTTTCTCAAAGATCATAGGCTTAATTTTCCATTGCCTGAATATCTGTTATAAAATAATACACAGGCATGATTTATGGCTAAGAAGA
>JAZUHS010000081.1:0-2402 GCA_045641845.1 Bulleidia sp.
ATGCAATCGTATGATGTATCCGCAGCGATGCTGATGCCGCTGCTCAATCATATTGATACACAGATGCATCTGGAACCGATGCTTAAGCTCATACGCAGCTGTCGAAACATCTACTATGTCGGCATTGACTTCGAATTTCAGTTCCTGAATTTCCAGAAGGAAATGATGCAGCGCGGATATTTCGTACAGATGGCAGCACCGGAGTATGATGACATGCCGGCAATTGAGAAGGATGATCTCGTCATTCTGTTAAGCATGACCGGTAAACGCGCTCTGCGCAATCGTCATCTGATCCGTTCCTTCAGCTGTACAAAGATTCTGATGTCACAGAATGAAATTCCTGAGATTGAACAGGATTATGATATGGTCTTAAGCTTCATGCCGACGGATAACCGTGCTCTGCATAAATATGAGCTTGCTTATCTGTTCGATAAAATCGTAGAGAAGATATGAAAATCGCCCCGTGTATTAACATCGGGACGATTTTTTTGCATCTGAATTAATTAATAGTGCACCAGTTCTACACCGTTTTCACGGCAGTATGCAATCACCTCAGGATCGCAGAGAACATCCAGTTCCTGCAATCTTCCGGTCGCGTAGGAACTCATGCGGTACAGTTCCAGATCACACCAGCCGGGATGGCACATGATTTCAATATTCTTGTCCTTGTTATCTTCCAGAAGCTTGATCATTACTTCCTTTGTAGCATAAGGTCCGAAGAAACCGGCAACGAATTCATAGTCACCATATCTTCTTAACTGCAGACCATACTCTTTTGCAAGACGTGATGCGACAGCATATGCTTCAGGTGTTGCATCATGGACGGAATGATGAGAGTCCAGATGTGTAGGCAGATGCCCTGCCACTTCGATATAACGTTCAATCTGTGCTTTCCATTCTGCATAGATTTCACCATAGTCCGGATTCTTTTCCCAGATGGTCTTACGACCAGCATAGAACTCACCGGTTTCAGGATTGGTTAATGTCCGGTTCTTCGTCAACGGCCTGCCCAATGTCAATGTCAGATGCACACCGACACCTAAGCCCGGATATTCCGTTTCTGCAGTATGCATTGCTTCTTCAAAATACTTTGAATTTGTCAGCGCTGTGGTAGAGCGCAGAATGCCTTCACGATAAGCCTGAAAAATACCGTTGGTGTTTCCCATGGTATAGCCAAGATCGTCTCCGTTAATGATCAGTTTCATATTCTTCACCTCATTGCTGAATTTATTATACTGCCTGTTTATGCAGATAAAAGGAATGAATGCAGTATAATGAAGCGGTGAAACGGAGAAACTTATATGCTTATTGCAGTCCCTTATGATAACGGTGAAATCTTCTGGCATTTCGGAAGAACCCAGTACTTCAAGTTTTACTACATCGAAAACAAGGACATCATCCAGACCCAGATCATCAGCACCAACGGTCAGGGCCATGGTGCACTCGCTTCTCTTCTTGCCAGTGCCAATGTAGATATCGTCATCTGCGGCGGTATGGGCAAAGGTATGCGTGATGCCATGCTTAACCGCAATATTGATGTCTATCCCGGTGTAACCGGATATGCGGATGATGCTGTTGACGCAATGATCGACGGTATTCTGGATTTCAACCCAGGTGAACTCTGCGGCTGCAGCAGTGATCATGAACACGATAAGCATTTAAGCTGATGGAGAATACACAATGAACAGACCTTATACCATCTGCCTGGTTGCTTCCAACTTCCATGGCAAGATTGACGGCACCTTCTTTGATGCCCCGGAAAGTGCAAAGCCGCTGGCTGTCTTCCGTAAACGCTGGAAGGATATTGATCCGCAGGCAGTGATCTATGGTGCTTCTACCATGGCCATGTATGCCAATGGCTGGCTGGAGGAATGCGATCCTGCCGAAGAAGAACTTCCCCGTGAAGATTATGTCGTGAAAACAGATATCGACCGCTACTATGTGTGTCTTGATAATGACGGCAGTATTGCCTATGAATCCGGATATCTTGATGTAGCCGGCAGAGGCAGACATGCCATCATCGTTGTTCTGCCTGAAAGCATTGATGACAGCTATCTTGCCTATCTGCGTGAACTTGGTGTTTCCTATATCTTTGCCGGTGAAGAGGAAATCGATGCGGCCATCATGTCCCGCAAACTCCTAAAACTGTTTGGCATTCAGAAAGCACTGCTTGCCGGCGGCGGCTATACAGACTGGACGCTGCTGAAAGCAGGTGTCATTGATGAAATTCAGATGCTTCAGATTGCCGTCATCGATGCCTGCCCCGGTACCCAGTCTGCCTTTGAAGACTATACCGGTGAAAGCAGCGAACCGATCGCACTGAAGATGGCCCGTGCCGATATCGTCGATCACAACAATCTGCTGCTGACCTATATCCCTGCTAACCGCAGAGAAGATGTATG
>JAZUHS010000082.1:0-17550 GCA_045641845.1 Bulleidia sp.
TGTTCTGATGGTTGTTAATCATGTAATACCTCTTATGTATCCTGATGGATACTAGTTCTCATTGCGGATCGCAGAATCATTCTATCATACTCTGTACAGTTCACTGAATGATCTTTCTGCACTGTAATCTCAGTACCTGTATGTCAGATCCGGTTCTTCGTAAGCCTCTTCGCCATCCCACACAACAGGATCCGGAATATCCGGAATCGCATCCGTTTCCAGATTCTCCATAATTCTGTAGTATGCCATGTTTGCGGAAGCATCCACAACACGCAGAATATACAGGTCCATATCCAGACCCGGATGATAGACCATGTCATCGTAGCCGACCACTCTCCAGTTCTTAATGTGGAAAACACCGGAAGCTGAATTGTCATCGTAGTAACGACGGGACTTTGTCATTGCATAGGTCAGGAAGTTTGTCATCTGATCAACTGTAAGGTTGGTGTTGAGATTATCTCCTGCAGCTTCAAGAAGTCTGAGCAGAGTTGTGATATCTCTTGTATTCATTACCTTTTCCAGAATGATCTTCAGGAATTCCTGCTGGTGGCGCTGACGAGCGAAGTCACCATCCTGATATGCCTTACGTTCACGTACCCAGGCCAGAGCCTGTTCACCATTGAGGGTGACATTGGTACCCATCGGCATTTCAACATCGTGGAAACTCTTCTCATCGGTATAGGACTGTCCGACAAAGTCGACATAGTTATCGATCTGAATACCGCCCAGCGCATCAACGATGGAGACGATACCCTGGAAATTGATTTCTACATAATAGTCAAAGTCCACACCGGTCAGATAGTGTACGGTATCAATCATGCATCCCATACCTCCGTACATATGTGCGGCATTGATCTTTCCGTATTCATATCCGGAACATGTAATCGGCACATAGGAGTCACGGGCAATGCTTGTCATGGTGATCTCCATGCTCTGCGGATTCACAGATACCATCATGATGGTATCGGACAGACCATCGGAGTCACCTTCCAGAAGAACTGTAAATGGTTCTGCTGTCAGATCCTTATCTGCACCCTTCTTGTTCTCCACAGTTGTTTTCGCATTGAAGGAAGAAAGCACGGAGAATTCATCCAGATGTGTACCGATCCCGGGTTCATCTGTCAGGATGGACTGCCAGCTTTTCGGCATAGCTGCACAATCGATTTCACCAGACAGCAGATACTGAGCTTCCTGTGCATAGCTGATGCATTCCACATACTCTGCGGATACCCCCAGAGACTGCATGCGGTTCTTTACAGCTTTGCCAAGCTCTGTATCGGCAGGAATACCGATCTTTGTACCGGCGAGGTCTTCTTCTGAAAGAATCATTGCTGTACTTGCCTTGCTGTCATGCAGAAGAACAACATTCACATCATCCACGATGGTTGTCTTTGTCAGATTCTCAAGACTCTGCTCCACGCTTTCAATTGCATAGACACCATAACCCGATACCCCGGTAGTGAGACAGAGCAGAAGTATGGATAATACATACATGAACTTCTTCTTAAAGATAATCGTCGTCAGGGCAAGCAGATCAACGAAGGCAATCAGTACCAGTGCTGCCATATTTGCTTTTACAAACAGCTCACGGCTGACATTGGCAAAGCGGGAGACACGCAGAATCAGATACATCAGACCTGCATTCATCAGTAATGCAAGCAGTGTCACCAGTGTATTCTTGCCTGTATGAAGTTTAGGAAGTCTTCTGACTACAGGACTTTTCGGCTTGTTCGTCATTCTTCATCCTCCCCACTGATATGAATAATCTCCATACGGCCATTGTGATCAATAACAATGAAGTCAGCCTGATTCTGGAATTCATCTGTATCAATCACATCATTATCTTCATAAGACCACTTTGCAGTCATTGTATAGCCTGAGTAATCAATGATTTTTTCAACATATTCAGGCTCTTCTCCTTTTTCCTTTTCGATTTCCTCGATTACCGTCAGGGAATAAGAAGTTTCATGAAGATCGGATACTTCCACAGACTTCACCTGAATCAGATTTTCTCTGCCATAGTGATTCAGATAGAAATGAAGCTGAGAATAGAAGTTATTACGGGAATAGCTTTCAAAAGAAGGACGCAGATCATCGTAGATATACTGCATACCGCCCAGATCATAGTTTCCATCCTTGTTGGTCCATGTATAGTATTCAGCAACGAAGTTTTTCACAACAGCTTCAGCAGCTGCTTTCCTGTCACTCTGATCCAGAGCAGAAGCAAGTTCTTCAAAGTATTTATGATTGATTTCAGAAGGATTATTGCCGATGTAATAAGAACCGGCAGAGTTGCGTACAGTTGTTTCCAGAGTTTCACCTGCACCTGTATCCGCATTCATGATATTTCTGACATTCATGAATGTGACAGCCGCACATGCTAAAACAGAGATCATGACAATCAGGCTCAGCAACCTGTTATATGTTCTTTTCAGACGATACTTCAGCGGCAGTTTTGCCTTGTTTCTTACCATATTAACCTCGCTAAAACCACATAATAATAGCACAGGCTACGTCTGCTTCAAATCAGACATAGCCCGCTTAAGAATTCATTAATCTAAGTTGAAGTATACGAACAGCATACGATCCTTGCCATTCATGTCCTTCAGAATCTCGTACTTTGCTTCCGGCAGCATCTCTTCTACCAGAGCAGACATACGCTCACGCTGATCCCAGCCCATTTCAAAAGCCATGAAAGCACGATCTTTGAGTACCTGACGGCAGTCTCTGAAAATCTCACGATAGAACTTCAGACCATCACTGCCGCCGAACAGCGCAACGTGGGGTTCAAAATCCACAACAGACTTTTCCATCTGCTCTTCCGCAGGAATGTACGGAGGATTGGAAATCAGCACGTCCAGCTTGCGGCCCTGTTCGATCAGAGGCTTTAACATATCACCGGCTGTAAAGTCGATGTTTGCTTCATTGTTTTCCGCATTCTTGCGGGCAGTGACCAGAGCTTCTTCACTGATATCCGTTGCATGCATAATTACCTTAGGTTCTTCCTTGGCAACAACAATGGCAATCGCACCGGAACCTGTACCTACATCTGTGCATTCCACTGTTTCGTTATTGGGGAAATGTTCATCGATACGGGCAAGGATATTGGCACACAGTTCTTCTGTTTCCGGACGAGGAATCAGTACGTCTTCATTAACGATCATCTTGTATCCGTAGAACCAGGAATAGCCAAGAACATGTTCCATCGGTTCCTGCTGCAGAATACGTTCCATGCCGGCATTGAATTCCTTTTCCAGTTCCTCAGGCATGCGTTCGTCAAAATGCATGTAGAGGTTGTAGCGTTCTCTCTGGGAAAGTTCTACCAGATATGCCATAACTGTTTCCGTAGGCACATCATTCTTTACACAGAGCTTTTCGTATTTTCTGACTGCTTTCGCAAATGTTGTCATACAGAAGCTGCCTCCAGTTTTCTCTTTTCTTCTTCCAGCAGAAGTCCTTCAATCACACCATCCAGCTTGCCTTCCATAATACGATCAAGCTGTGTAATGGTCAGACCGATACGATGATCAGTCACACGGTTCTGCGGATAGTTATATGTACGGATCTTTTCGGAACGATCACCTGTACCGATCTTGGCACGGCGTACCTTTCCTGCTTCTTCATCCTGAATTCTCTTCAGTTCTTCGTATACACGGGCACGGATCAGACGCATTGCTGTTTCGCGGTTTTCAATCTGAGAACGTCCTTCCTGACAGTTGACGGTAATACCTGTAGGTACATGTACGATACGAACGGCAGAGTCGGTCTTGTTGATATGCTGACCGCCTGCACCGGATGCACGGTGTGTTTCAATCGTCAGGTCCTTAGGATCGATCTCGATATCCGTATCTTCTGCTTCCGGCTGGCACAGTACAGTTGCAGTGGATGTATGAATACGTCCCTGTGCTTCTGTCTTGGGAACACGCTGTACACGGTGTACACCGGATTCCCACTTCAGTTCCTTATATACATCTGTTCCCTTAATGGAGAAGATGATCTGAGAGAAACCGCCTGCTTCAGAAGGGCTCGCTTCCATGACCTGAATCTTCCAGTTCTTTGTTTCGGCATAGCGTGTATACATACGGTAGAGATCTCCGGCAAAGATATTGCCTTCATCACCGCCTGCACCGCCTCTGATTTCCATGATGACGTCATGGTCATCATCGGGATCGCGAGGTACGAGAAGATGCTGAATATGTTCGAGAAGTGCTTCACGTTCAGGTTCGCATTCTTCCTTTTCCATCTTTGCCATTTCGCGCAGTTCCGGATCACTCTCTCTGAGCATTTCATCGGCCTGCTCAATACGATCATCAAGATCCTTCAGTTTATTCCACGCATCTACTGACTGCTGAAGACGTGCCTGCTCCTTGGACAGCTTTGTCAGCCTCTTCGGATCGGATACAACTTCTTCACTCATCAGCTGTTCTGTGATTTCCTGATATTGCTTATCAATATCCATCAGTTTCTGTCTGACAGCGTCCATAATGTCTCCTTTAATATCATGTTCTATATACATTGTCTGCTTCATCACAGACAAGATTGAAATCGAAAGAAAAAGGCCGGTGTTGCGCCAGCCTTTTCTTAATTACTTTAAACCGTACTTTCTGTTGAACTTTTCAACCTGACCAGCAGCCTGAGCGAATCTCTGACGTCCAGTATAGAACGGATGGCAGTTGGAACATGTATCTACCTTGATTTCCTTCAGGATAGAACCTGTTTCAAATTCGGAACCGCAGCTAGTGCAGATTACCTTAGCCTTGTAATAAGTCGGATGTGTTCCCTTTTTCATTTCAATTTCTCCCTTCTGCCTTAAGCCTCATACGTGCTTAAAGAAAGATACACAGATATCCTAACATACCGCAGTTATGACCGCAAGAACTAATCTTCTTTCATTTCGCGCCAGATGACGCCGCCCAGTTCCTTCAGTTTACGATCGATTTCAGAGTAACCGCGATCGATATGATAGATGTTATGAATCTCTGTTACACCTTCTGCCATAAGACCTGCAATCACTACTGCAGCACCGCAGCGAAGGTCTGTTGCTTCAACAACCGTACCCTTCAGAGGTGTCGGACCGTTGATGACGGATTCACCGTTTTCATAAGTGATATTGGCACCCATCTTGTTCAGCTCATCACAATGCTTGAAACGTTCCTTATAGATCGTTTCACGAACACCGGATGCACCATGAGCCTGCGTCATCAGAACTGTCAGAGGCTGCTGAAGGTCTGTCGCAAAACCAGGATAGGGCTTGGTAGTGATGTGGCAGGGCTTCAGGTTATCAGACTGTCTGATCGTTACCTGATCCACATCCACTTCCATATTTACGTTCATGTCCTGCAGCTTGGACAGCAGAGCTTCCAGATGCTGAGGAATGATATTCTTGATTACCATATGCTTTGCACAGGCTGCTGCAATTACGATGAATGTACCGGCTTCAATACGATCCGGAATAATTTCATGGAAGCAGCCGCTCAGGTTCTTTACACCATCGATCTTGATGACATTTGTGCCTGCACCGCGGATCTTCGCACCCATCTTATTCAGCAGTGTTGCAACGTCAATGATTTCCGGCTCTTTTGCAGCATTTTCAATGACTGTTCTGCCTTCGGCATAAACAGCAGCCATCATGATGTTGATTGTTGCACCTACGCTTGCAATATCGAGGAAAATCTTTGCGCCATGAAGATGATCTGCTTTGATTGTGTAGCAGAAATCTTCTTCGTTATATGTTACTTCAGCACCAAGTGCTTCAAATCCCTTCAGGTGCAGATCAATCGGACGAGGTCCGAGATAGCATCCTCCGGGCATTTTCATACGGCAGTAGCCATACTTGCCAAGCAGAGCACCCATGAAATAATAGGAGGCTCTCAGTTTTGTTACTGCATCTGCAGTCAGATCGCAGTTAACCATTTCAGACGGATCAATAATCAGATGATCCGCAGCAACTTCAGTTACCTGAACATTGAGTATTTCCAGAATATCCCCCAGGGACTTAACATCCGCAATCTGAGGAATACCAACAATCGTAACAGGTCCATTCGCAAGTACTGCCGCAGGAATCAGAGCTACAGTTGCGTTCTTTGCACCGGAGATTTTTACTTCGCCTTCGAGCAGATGCCCGCCTTCAATCTTGATTACTTCCTGCATAATGTATACCTTTCTGAATCGCCACTATATCATACGTTCTGAAGCAATTTATGCAAACGCAGATATAAGTTCATCATGATTTTATCTTATATTCACGCAAAAAAGAAGAGCACGTTAAGACTGTGCCGTAAACGCAAGAAAAAAAGCCATGTTTCCATGACTTTTACATGAACATAGATGCGATTACCGCAGCTGTACCTCTGGATCCCTTAGGAGCAGCTTCGGAAAGCGGAACACCATGCATGACGTTCCAGACAATCAGAACCTGTTCAACCAGAATGATACCGCCAATGAATGTCCACAGCAGAACGGATGATCTGTTCAGCTTGAGATCTTCCTGATTCTTCCAGATCCACCAGATACCGATGATCGGGAGGAAGCAGCACAGCGCATACGCAACGAAGTTCTTTCCCCTTAATGCATTAACAATACGTTCCTGATCTTCCTTGGAAGTAGAAACGTTCTTTTTCATGTCTTTACGAAGTTTCGCATTCTCTGCTTTGATCTCTTCTTTTGTAAGTCTCTGTCTCTTGTTTGCCTTTGCCATGAAATTACTATATAAAAATTACCTTTTAATGTCAATCTAGCGTCATTTTCAGGCATGCCCCGATAACGAAAAACAGAGGACATCTCTGCCCTCTGTTCATGGTCTATTGATTAGATCGATTAAGCCTTGTCAGCGGAACCGAACTGACCGCACATTTCAACAACCTTAGCTGTGATTGCGTCAGCACCCGGCTTCAGCAGCTTACGAGGGTCATAGCCCTTGCCCTGTTCGTCCTTGCCAGCTTCGATATATTCACGAGTAGCCTTAGCAAATACGAGCTGCAGTTCTGTATTAACGTTGATCTTGGAAACGCCATTTGTGATAGCCTTGGAAACCTGATCAAACGGAATACCGGAGCCACCGTGCAGAACGAGCGGCTTGCCGTTTACTGCTGCGTTGATTTCTTCCAGTCTTGTGAAGTTCAGACCAGCCCAGTCAGCAGGGTACTTACCATGGATGTTACCGATACCGCAAGCCAGGAAGTCTACGCCCAGACCTGCTACCAGTGCACATTCCTGAGGATCAGCGAGTTCGCCGTTGGAAGCAACGCCGTCTTCAACGCCACCGATACCACCAACTTCGCATTCAACGGAAATGCCCTTTTCATGAGCATAAGCGATGATTTCCTTGGACTTTTCAACGTTTTCTTCGATGCTGTAGTGAGAACCATCGAACATTACGGATGTGAAGCCTGCTTCGATGCAAGCCTTAGCACCTTCGTAAGAACCATGGTCCAGGTGCAGAGCTACCGGTACAGTAATGCCCATCTGATCATGGATGTTCTTAACCATGTCAGCGCACTGCTTGAAACCGCACATGTACTTTGCAGCACCTTCGGAAACCTGCAGAATTACAGGGGAGTTAGCCTTCTGAACACCAGCCAGAATAGCCTTTGTCCATTCCATGTTATTGATGTTGAAAGCACCAATAGCGTAATGGCCCTCATGAGCCTTTTCGATCATTTCTTTTGCAGAAACTAATACCATAAGATTATATTTCCTCCTTATTTGGCAACTTTATTTTAGACCCTTTTAGGTGTGTTGTAAAACATAACGTAACGATCAGAATTGCAGAAAAATGCACAAATCAGTTCAATGAAGAAAATTTCCAGAGAAGCTGCTGTTCCAGTACCACTTCTCCGTCTGAAAGAACCTGATATTCCGCAAACCAGAGCGTTTCACTGCGGCTTCTGTTTTTCAGTCTGGTGTTCATAACCATCTGGCCATACGGGGAATCCACAACACTATGACTGATTCTTCCTTCCTTCAGCACTGTACGGGAAGGGAATTCTCCGGAACGTTCAAGAACCAGCTTTTCCGGTTCGTATGTAACTGTGTGCCGGATCGTTGAATCCTTTTCCGTATAGACAAGCTTATTGCCATTCAGCAATGCCGGTCCATCCGCAATAATATTTTCTTCATGATTCAGAAGATCCTTCTGAATCAGTGTCACTTTAATACGCATGCTTCCACCTCCCTGGGGAAAAATACCTTGTTATCATCATTTACCGGTCCGTGAATCAGACTGTCCACAATCCCTGAAGCTGTGGAAAGTTCACGGGTTGTACCATCTTTCATACGTACCCAGATCAGACCATCATCACTGCCTGTATAGGGTACATATGCACTCTGTTCAACTGCATCCTTCTCCCAGTAATAATTCAGATCCAGACCGCGGCTGCGCAGTTCGGATCTGATGCGTCGGTTAACTGCAGGATTGCTGTCTGTGTAGGCAAACAGGTCACGATCACGTACACGACGTGAAAGATCACTGAGGATCGGATCATCACTTTCCGTCATTTCATAGAAAGCGGTCAGACAGGAATAATCATCCATGCGGAAATAATCCTTCAGATCAATGCGTCTGTTCGTCAATGGTCTGAACAATGCCGGAATCTCAGCTGTACACTGCTTATCCTTCATGCGCTTGAAGAGAAGATGGACCAGTGATTCATAGCTTCGTGCAACCGGATGATAATACACCTGCCAGTACATATGATATCTGGCCATGATGTAATTCTCTACTGCATACACGCCGCTCTGCTTTACAACCAGTCTTTTGTCATTGTTGACACGCAGGGTTCTGAGTATGCGTTCCATATCAAACTCACCATATTTAGTTCCCGTGAAATAGGCGTCTCTGAGCAGATAGTCAAAACGATCCGCATCCAGCTGTGAACTGATCAGCTGAGTCAGCAGAGGATTGCTGTAAGTGTGGCGGATGACATCCGCAACATCTCTGGACAGGCCTCGTTCTGCTCCTTCAAGAATCGCTGTAATTTCCGTATTCTCCTCAATGATGCGGCAGGTAATGGTTTCATGCGATGTACCGGTGACGCTTTCAAAGGAATGGCTGAACGGACCATGACCGACATCATGCAGAAGACCGGCAATCATCACCGTCAGTTTTTCCTTGTCCGACAGAGTGTTGGCAATATCAGGCACTTCCGTAATCATGCGGCGTACGATTTCATACACTCCCAGAGAGTGCGAGAAGCGGGTATGATCCGCACAATGATAGACCATCCCTGCTCCACCGAGCTGATTGATACGACGCAGTCTTTGAAACCATGATGAATTCAGAAGGTCCCAGATGACTTTCTGCTCAATATGTATATAGCCGTGAACAGGATCACGGAGTACTTTTACTTCATCTAGTCTTGGATACATTGATTATTTCTCTTCCAGCAGTACAACTGCCTGTGCAAGTACACCTTCCTGTCTGCCGACAAAGCCCATACCTTCCCCGCGAGTTGCTTTTACGCTGATACGGGACAGTTCGCAATTGAGAGCGGCAGCGAAGTTCTTTCTCATCTGTTCAATATGAGGAGCCATCTTCGGCTTTTCAATCAGAATCAGACTGTCGACATTGCCGATCTTATAACCTGCCTCATCCATCATATCGGCGACAGCCTTCAGGATAATCTGAGAATCCACACCCTTCCATTTCGGATCTGTGTCAGGGAAATGATGGCCAAGGTCGCCCAGAGCCAGAGCACCAAGAATCGCTTCAGCAACTGCGTGGGTTAATGCATCGGCATCACTGTGTCCCAGAAGACCTTTATCATGTGCAATTTCCACACCGCCAAGGATCAGCTTTCTGCCGTCGACCAGGCGATGAATATCTGTTGACTGTCCAATTCTCATATGATTTTCTCCATTTCTTATTTATTGAATTCAGTTTAACACAAAGCTATTCATGTTTCCCTTATTCTCCCAACAGTATGCAATTCCGTGTACAATATCGTCATGAAGATGCGTATTCCTGACAATGTAATGAAAGTAATCAATCGTATGAACGAACACGGATACGAGTGTTTTATTGTCGGCGGTGCTGTTCGCAGTACACTTCTGAATCTGCCTGTACATGACTATGATCTGACTACAAACGCCCTGCCGGAACAGACCAAGGAAATCTTCAAGGACCATCATCTGATCGAAACCGGTCTTCAGCATGGAACGGTTGTCGTTGTATCCGATCATGTTCCACTGGAGATTACAACATATCGCAAAGAAACTTCATACAAGGATCATCGTCATCCGGATGCCGTTGAATTCACTTCTGCTCTGCAGGAGGACTGTGCAAGACGAGATTTTACAGTGAATGCCCTGTGCTACCATCCGGATCTTGGCCTGCGTGATTTCTATGATGGCGAAGGTGATCTGCAGAGGAAGCTGATCCGCTGCATCCGTAATCCAAGGGAACGTTTTGAAGAAGATGCCCTGCGTATTCTGCGCGCTGTACGTTTTGCGGCCAGACTGCAGTTTGATATTGAAGAAAACACAGCTAAGGCACTGCATGAATGCAGAGAACTGCTGCAGTATATCTCCATTGAACGTATTCATGCGGAAACGGACGGACTTCTGGAAGCTGCCGGATGCGCACAGCTCATGCTCGACTTCAAAGATGTCCTTACTGTATATTTACCCGAACTTGATCATATCTCCCCGCTGAAATATGAAAAAACCGTACAGCGTCTTTCCGCATGCAGAGCCAATGCAGTGCTGCGCATGGCGGTTCTGCTCAGTGCAGTAAGCAAGGAAGATGCTGAGGCTGTGATTAAACGCCTGAAGTATTCCAACAATGATGCCGGTATCATCAGAGAACTGCTGGCATTGAAGGAAGAAGCAGTAAATAATCGCTGCCAGCTTCGTCATCTGCTGTCAAAGCTGACCTGCAGTTATGAGGATTATCTTTCCTTCCGCTGTGCAGTAGATGATACGTGCAGTTATGAAGAGACTGCTGCACTCTGCGGAAAGATTATGGAAGACGGTGACTGCATTTCGCTGAAACAGCTGCAGATCGGCGGACGTGATCTGGTAGCATGCGAAATAAAAGGAAAAGCAATCTCTGAGACATTGCATGCACTTCTGATGGAAGTAATGGATGAGAAGATAATAAATGAAAAAGAGACTCTGCTTAACAGAGTACGTGAACTGAATCAGTAACTTTATCGATTACCCTGACATGATGTTCAGCAGTCCGGGTATTTGAAAACATCATCACCGAAAGCGGTATGCTCAGCAGGTTTTCCTGTCGGAACATATCGCTGTTTTTTGATTGTAATGAAAAAAGCGGATTTCTCCGCTTTCTCATAGTTAATTATCAGAGCTTCTTGAACTGTTCAACATCGAGAACGAAGATTGTTGCACCGCCGATCTGAACTTCAACCGGGAAGGATGCATAACGTCCGATGTCATAGCTTGCTGTGGAAGGAACGATTTCTGTACGTCTCTTTGCTTCACTGCCGATTACTTCGATGCACTTGTCAACGAGTTCATCTTCAGTACCGACGATAATTGTTGTATTACCAGCACGCAGGAAACCACCTGTTGTGGACAGACGAGTCATGTAAAAATTGTTCTTAGTAAGAGCTGCAGATACTGCAGAAGCATCATCGTTAGATACGATCGCAAGAATGAGTTTCATATTGATACCTCCATTGCATACATTTTATCACGCTGTCTTGTTCATAAACAATAAACAGCATATTTTTACATCGAATAAATCTGATACGTTTTATGAATAATCAGACATTGAAACGGAAGAAGACAACGTCGCCATCCTTCATGACATATTCCTTGCCTTCCACTCTGAGCTTGCCCTTTTCCTTCAGAGCAAGTTCTGTGCCGTATTCCATCAGATCTTCATAACGGTATACTTCAGCACGAATGAAGCCTCTTTCGAAGTCTGTGTGGATAATACCTGCACACTGCGGAGCCTTCATACCTTCATGGAATGTCCATGCACGGACTTCATCAGCACCGACTGTGAAGAATGTACGCAGACCCAGCAGTTCATATGCCGCCTTGATGATCTGATCCAGACCGGACTGGGAGATGCCAAGATCTTCCATGAATACTGCCTTTTCTTCTGCATCAAGACCGGACAGTTCTTCTTCCATTCTTGCACAGATGGCAATGCATTCACTCTTTTCGTTTGCTGCAAATGCCTTAACTGCCTGATAGTACTTGTTGGAATCAGGATCACCGATTTCATCATCACTCATGTTTGCAACATAGATGACAGGCTTGGATGTTAACAGACCATAGTTCTTCAGGATTTCCTCATCGCTGCTGTCGAGTTCGAGCAGACGAACAGGTGTACCCTTTTCCAGCGCTTCTCTGAACTTGGCAAGAGATGCCATTTCCTTAACAGCATCCTTATCCTTTGTCTTTGCCTTCTTTTCAATCTTGCTGATACGGTTTTCAACAGTATCCAGGTCAGCGAGGCAGAGTTCAAGATTGATGACTTCGATATCACGAACAGGATCTACAGAACCTTCCACATGTTCGATATTTGCATCATCGAAGCATCTTACTACATGTACAACAGCATCAGTCTGACGGATGTTGGCGAGGAACTGGTTGCCCAGACCTTCACCCTTGGAGGCGCCCTTTACCAGACCGGCAATATCAGTGAATTCGAATGTTGTGTGGATTGTCTTCTTGGGATTGAAGATCTTGACGAAGTCTTCTACTCTATGATCCGGAACTTCAACGACACCTACGTTTGGTGCGATTGTAGCGAACGGATAGTTTTCAGCCAGAACCTGGCTGTTTGTAATTGCGTTAAACAGTGTGGACTTGCCGACGTTAGGAAGTCCTACAATACCTGCAGTCAATGCCATATATATTTACCTCTTCTCAGTTTTCTACCGGTGCTTTTTCAATAACCTTTTTCATTTTACGCTCAAACTCAAATCTTGAAAACATTACGACAGCACCACAGCCCTGGCATTTGATCTTGATATCCGCACCCATACGGATGATCTTCCAGTACTTTGACTTTCTGCAGGGATGTTCCTTCTTCATTTCAACGATATCGTTGAGAGCGTATTCCATTTCAGTCATTTTTCTTTTCTCTTTCTTCGTATGCACGAATTGTATTCTGCAGCAGCATGGTGATCGTCATCGGACCTACACCCTTGGGAACAGGTGTAATACCGGCGGCAATGTCCTTCATGCTTTCGAAGTCAACGTCTCCGCACAGATGTCCGTCTACACGATTCACACCCACGTCGATGACATATGCGCCTTCCTTAATATAGGAGGCATCCATCATTCGAGGTCTGCCTACTGCTGCAATCAGTATATCAGCCTGCTTGGTAATTTCTCTCAGATTTTTTGTATGACTGTGACAAGTTGTGACAGTTGCATTCTGATTCAGCAGAAGCTTTGCGACAGGAGCTCCTACCAGACGTGATCTGCCGACAACAACGGCGCGCAGGCCATCCGGATTGCAACCCATACGCTTCAGCAGTTCCATGACACCATTGGGTGTACAGGGGACAAAGCAGGGTCTGCCGCTGTGGAAATTGCCGACATTCATCGGATGAAGCCCGTCTACATCTTTACCAGGATCAATGCACATGATCACACGATCTTCATCTAATCCTTTCGGCAACGGCAGCTGCACAAGAATACCGTCTACAGACGGATCATCTGAGCATTTTCTGACTACAGATTCAAGTTCACTCTGTGAGATATCTGCAGGCAAAGTAATCATTCTTGATTCAATGCCGACAGATGCGCAGGCTTTTTCCTTACCTTTTACATAAGATACGGAGGCAGGGTTATCCCCGACAAGAATCACTGTCAAACAGGGAATTCTTCTGCCCTCCTCGCGCAGGGCATCAATTCTGCATTTCATTTCTGCCTTCAGCTCTGCAGACAGTTCGCTTCCATAAATAATCTGACCCATATAACACCTCATTACTTCGCATGGCTGAGGTCTGTATCAGAATCCATCAGGATCGTAACCGGCCCGTCATTCAGAAGCTCTACTTTCATATCTGCGGCGAAGATACCTTCTTCTACATGAATACCGAGCTTGCGCAGTGCTTCATTGAAGAACAGGTACATCTTTTTAGCATGAACAGGCTCACCGGCTCCATCAAAGCTGGGACGGTTGCCCTTGCGGCAGTTTGCGTACAGAGTGAACTGAGAGATGGAAAGAATCTCACCGCCAACCTGCATCAATGAACGATTCATTTTTCCGTTTTCGTCCTCGAAGATACGCAGCTTGGAAATCTTCTCAGCCATGCGTGTAACGATGTCTTCATCATCTTCATTGCAGATTGCGCTGAGGATCATATAGCCATGTCCGATCTTGCCGTGAACTTCGCCGTCGATGGTTACTGAGGCGTGTGTCACTCTCTGAATTACAGCTTTCATACGCATTCTCCTTTATATCAATATATGCAATTACTGATATTACTATCATTCCTCAGTAAAAGAAAGAAATAACCCTTTCTAAGGCTTAAATACGCTGAAAAACGTGATTTGTGTGCACATTTTTCGTCACAAAATTACGTGAAAATCCATCATATTTGGTGAAAAAACGCTGAAAAATCGCATAGTAAGCGCTTACACTGTGGGAATAATGTGTGAAGTTTCCCATAAAAGTTGATTTTTTGTTAAGGCTTTGTTTAGAATTAAGACATGCGAAATACAAAACATCTGAGAAAAACTTACGTTAGGCTGATTTTTCCTGCGCTCGCCGCATCTATGATGCTCGGATCAGCAGCGCATACAACGTCTGTACAGGCGCAGAGTGAGAGTACGCTCCCTGTTTTCAATTTCAGCATTACAGACAGCAATCTGATTGGTGATCTGAAGGCAGCTGTGATTAAGGACAGAGTGGCGAACGATGAAACTCTTGATCTCAATACTATCAGCATTGAAAAGAGCACACTTGATGTAGACGGACTGGATCGTACAAGTACTGCACTCCAGACAGTCACATTAAAGGTAACTTTATATACCGAAAGCGAAAGCGGAAGTGAAACTTCACTTGGTTATTCCTTCACACAGGATGCTGTCGTTAAACTCGATAAGGATTCTGCTCCGACAATCGTTCTGAAGAGCGACACTGTTACTGTTAACAACGGCGACAGCTGGAATCCTTATGCTTACTTTGCTTCCATTCACGATTCACACGGTAACCTTCCTGTCATCAAGGAAGAAGATAACGTTGATATGACAACGGACGGAACTTATACAGCAACATATACTGCTGTAGCTCTGGACGGTACATCTTCCAGCAGTGTTCTGACTGTCGTCGTCAAGACTCCCGACGAAGTCATCAAGGCTCGTGAGGAAGCTGCGCGCAAGGCTGCTGAAGAAGAAGCTAAGCGTCAGGAAGAGGAAAGACGTCAGCGTGAAGAGGAAGAACGCAAAGAGGAAGAAGAGAGACGTCAGCGCGAAGAGGAAGAACGTCGCCAGCAGCTGAACAATCCCGGCAACGGCAATCCCGTTTACGGTGATGGCTGGAATCCTTACTATGGCGGCTGGTCCAACTGCACATGGAGTGCCTGGGAACTGGCAAATGCCTATACAGGTGTTTCTATGCCGAACTTCGGCAATGCGTCCGGCTGGGCATATACAGCAAGCTCTTATGGCTATGGTACAGGTTCTACTCCGGTAGCCGGTTCCATTGCAGTATATTCCAACCACGTAGCTTATGTTGCAGCAGTATCTGCCGATGGTTCAAGCGTCTACATTATGGAAGGCGGCGTGAACGGCGGTTACTACGAACGCTGGGTATCTGCCTGGGGTACTGGTTCTCAGTCTCTGCAGAGCTACATCTATCTGAACTAAATCAATCAATGCTTGCCAGATCATGTTCACATGATCTGGTTTTTCTTTTTAGTCGTTCAAATATCAAACGGCCTAAAACCGCAGCAAAACGCATATAAAAAGCATTTCCCGTTTCTGCGTACATTGTTGCAGTAGATCAGGAAATGCGCTCAGAAAGCTTCATTTGCAGTTTTAGGCTATTTCAGAATATCTTCCAGCATGTGATTCACAAATCCCAGTGCGATTGATGCAACAATTGCTGTCAGAAGACTGGAAATATAAGATCCTTCCGAGATACTGAAGGCAGCCATCAGTACCATTCCGTTAACAACAAACGAGAATAATCCCAACGTCATAAAAGTCAGCGGGAAAGCCAGTACATTCAGTACAGGCTTCAGGAATTTATTCATTACTACAATTGCCAGAGAAGTACCAATCATTGCTTTTGTACTGGCAAAGTACATGCCGCCCAGAAAGGATGAAACAACCCAAAGGGACATAAAGCTAAGCAGCCATGCGGCTAATATCTTTTTCATTGCAAGTTTACCTCAGTATCATTCGTCTTCGTCAGGAATTACCAGCAGGCCTGAAATCAGCTGCCATAAGATCACTGCCGCAAACAAAGCCAGACAGCCGATACTGATCAGATCTATTACGAACATCCACACTGCTCCTTTCAGGAATATGCACATTGTAGCACGATGCTGATAAAGCAAACCTTATGATTTCCTTTCAGCTTACATGATGTGATGTGCTATTCTAATTACATGTTGAAAACTAACTGGCACACACATACTGTACGCTGCAGACATGCGATCGGAAGCGATGAAGAATATGTACTGGCCGCCATCAAGGCAGGCATGAAAACCCTTGGCTTCAGTGACCACGCGCCTTATATCGGCAATGAGAAAAATCAGCGTATGCAATTTGAAGAACTTGAAGATTACCGTTCCTCAATTATGCGTCTGAAGGAGAAGTATAAAGATCAGATCGACATCTACTGCGGAATGGAAGTTGAGTATTATCCCGAGCATTGGGAAGAACTCAGCTATTACCGCAACCATCTGGATTACTGCATTCTCGGACAGCATTCCGTTTCCTATGATGGTGTAAGTGTATATACACTGCAGACACCGGAAGAACTGAAAGAGTATGTAGATGCGATCGAACAAGCCTGCAAACATGGTCTCTGCGATTACATTGCACATCCGGATGTTGTAATGTGGTCATACGCGGAATTTGATGAAGCCGTCATGGAAGCGATTGAACGTATTGCAGATATTTCGCTGAAATATGATGTCCCTGTAGAACTGAACTGCGGTTCCGGTGTGAAGTATCCGATGCAGGAATACCCTGATGGAAAGCGATACGCTTATCCTACCCGTCCCTTCTTCGAAAAGTTTGCTGAGAAAGGCTGCAAGGTAATCATTGGTCTAGATATTCATGATCCTTCTTTATTCCTTACGGATGATCTTCTGAACAGAGCTTTATCGGTTGTTGTGGGTCTGGATCTGAATATTCTCTATGATTTTGATCTTCCTGCAGCTGCCGTTGAACGCCGCATGAAATTCTACTGCTTCACGTTAAGAAGAGTGATCTCTTCTTTTCTTTTGGGGAACAAAAAGTCACCGAAGGTGACTGTTTAAAACCAGTGAGTGCAGATTTCTAATGATCTGCGCTCTTTTAGTATAATTTCGGTATGGATGAATCTCTGTATACCGAATATCCGGATCATGGTGTTTATGACTGCGATCATACCCATTACGATCCTGA
>JAZUHS010000083.1:0-10951 GCA_045641845.1 Bulleidia sp.
AGTTTAAAAAAGATTATGCTAGAGGTGCTGACGGTAAAATAAACTTTGTTGACCTTTCTGATATTGAAAAGAGATCTTTGCATCTTAGCTGGCTAATTGCACAAGTATTGTATAACGCTATTACCAAACAGATGCTTGATAATGATGGTGTGGTTGTGCGTGAAGCACAAACCGCAATTACACGTTCACAGCGTGAGTTTGAGTTGCTTGAATTCAAACTGAATGCTCTTGAAGATGAAAAGAAAGATATTCGTAAACATCTTATGTCAGCTAAGTCGAATTATCGTAAAGCTGTAGATAAAATGACAGTGTCTCGTGAAAAAACCGCAAAGGATATCGGACATTTTGGTCTCCTTAAAATAAATCTATGGAACGGAAATATTAGACCGTTTGTAGAAACACTTAGTAATTTTGAAAATATCGATGTTGACCAGGCAAATAATAAATATGGGGTTAAGCAGTCTTCAGAACTGACATTTGATATTATCGAACATATCATCAGTACAGTTTCTGTAATTGAAACGAGTGGTGAAAATAAACTTGCGTCCGATACAATATTTGAAATTGGAGCTTATGGTGGAATAGGTGTTTTAGCCAATTATGAAAATGTACCTGATGTAGAATTTGTTAATTCGAGCGGTAAGCATTCATTTTCTCAGTGGATTTGTAATACCTTACCTGAAAATGAACTTAATAATTTTGAATTTGAAGGGATCAGTCTTGAATGGTTGAAGAGTACTGCTGCTAAAGTAGATGCAATTACTGGTAAAGAATCCAAGGAAGAAGCTGAGAATATTGATAAAGAAGTGACTGAACTTAAGAATGCAGCTTTCGCTGCTTCCGGAAGAATGACAATGCTTACTTCACCGATTGTTAACGCTGTAAAAGAAGTTGAAACCATGCATGACAGACTCAAATTGTTTACAGAAGAGATTAAAATTATCATAAATGAACATATGAAATCTAATGAAGACGCAGTTGATTTTGAACAGCTGAGTGAACCTGAAAAGCATGTAATTGAACTAGGATGGGTAATAGCAAATCAGCAATATGAAATACTTACAGCTTCATTGATTCCAAATGCTGAAAATGTGCATCATATTTCTGAGGCAGTTGAACAGTCACATACTGTCTGGAAACAATTGCGCAAGGATACTTTTAAAGCAGACCATGAATATGCTCTTGCTGCAGATATTATCTGGAAACATGATGCAACTAGAGCGTATTGGGCAGGCATACTGGCAATGATACTGTGTTTTGCAACAGTATTACTTTCTCCTGTAACTTTAGCCAGTGTAGCAAAACATATTATTGTAAGTATGATAGCTTGCCCTCATTATTTCTATTTCAAGGACTTGCCTGAAAGCTGGTTATTTTCGTTCCGTCTGATTAGAATCGTCATTGCTTGTGTCTTGAGTATTGTGTTTATTTAGTGGAGTATCCTATGGCTGTATTTAAGAAGAAAAATGCTAATACGGAAAGTGAAGCACATAGAGTAATAAATTCTCAAAGATTACCATCACAACAGGATGGATATACTTTGGACACTCTTTCTTATACTCAATACCAATCTTTAGATATGATACTGTCAGGAAATCTTTTTAAAGATATCGAATATGATTTTCATCGGCATTATTCATTTGTCCCAGAATCTCCGGGAGAAGTAATGAGAGATTTTACTGAACAATTGATACGAACTGCTGAAAGAAAAGAGGAAAACTTTTACGTAGCTGCTGATTATATTACCGAAGAATTAAAGGCTTCAATAACAAAAGCAATTAAAAGTATTCGCGATGGTAATCGAAAAATCACGGATGATAATAGTATTTACTCTGACAACAACAAATCTGATGAGGTCTCTGTTCAGATGGTGCATACAGGTAGCGCACTCTACTCCTACACGAAAGGCATTATTGCAGAAAAAGCTTTGAGTGAGGAACTGGCGGATAGTGCTGTATCAGTGGCAATAAGCGTTTTCTACACGCGTGCTGTTAAAGAAGTGTTTGATAAAAAGGCTGGAGTATTATTGCCTTTTGCTGTATATACTGCAGCGAATTTAGTTTATTCGTGTACAAAGGAGATCATTAGAAATGCAGTATTGGAAACATCAGAATTGAATCGTATTACTGCCATGAATCTTGAGGCAGCAAGATGTATAAGAGAACAGACAAAACTGATGAATCAAGCTGCCCAGCTGTTCGCAGATAATCAAAAACATGTTATGAATGAACTCATTTCACAGATGAACTATGATCCTGTGACCGGAAAGGGATATCAGACAACAGTCGAAGCTATCATAAGATTTGCTGATGCAATGGGACTGGCTATTGAATACGCTGATTTTGAGGAATTCTCAGAGGCTATGCGAAACAAACAAATCTTCTTTCTTGGCTAGTAAGCAGCATTAGTGTACGTATGTTAATTACGTACATTTTTACTATAAAAGCAGTACCCCGCAGGATACTGCCTGAAAATGATGTTTATCTGCCGCCGGCAAGAGCGTACTTGAGACGTTCCTTGAGGGGACTAGGATCAATGTCAAATGCTTCCATGATCTTGAAAGCAAAGGGGTAGGGAGTTGCAGGACCCTGGGATGTGATCAGGTTCTGATCATATACAGCTGCTTCATGAATGAACTGTGCACCTGTAAGAATGGATTCATAGCCTGTATAGCCTGTGACCTTCTTGCCTTCAATGACATCGGCATGCTTGATGACCTTTGTACCGGAGCACATTGCTGCAATCTTCTTGTTGTTTTCATTGAACCACTTCAGTGTGTTGATGAATTCTTCATTGGCAATGAAACGTGTCCAGGATTCTCTGCCGCCGGGTACGACGATGACATCGTATTCCTTTACTTCTTCAGAGAAGATCTTGTCTGCCTTGATGTACATGCCCTGCATGGAAAGAACGAAGGGATCTTCCTGGAAACGGAAGGAATCTACGGTCATGCCTGCTCTTCTTAACAGGTCGATGATCTGTACTGTTTCGCTTTCCTCGAAGCCCTGCATCATCATTACTGCTGCCTTTGTCATGATTATTCGTCCTCCTTTACATCGAATGCATTGAAGTAAACCATTCTCTTCTTGACTGTCAGAGAATCACCGCCCAGTGCATCAACCAGCTTGTATGCAAATGCATATGCTGTTGCCGGGGCAACGGATGTGATCAGATTGCCATCAACAATGACTTTGTTTTCCGTTGTATATGTACCGCTCTTAATGAATTCTGCCTGTGTGGGATAGCATGTGAACTTCTTTCCTTCCAGAACACCTGCTACATCCAGTGCACGGGGTGCTGCACACATGGCAGTGACCCACTTGCCTGCTTCATTCATGTCCTTGATGATTTCAAGGAGCTTTGCACTGTTCATCATGTTTTCCGTACCTGCATAGCCGCCGGGCAGGATGATCATGTCATAATCCTTTACTTCATCACCCAGTACATTGTCCATGCGCATGGTAACACCGTGTGCACCTGTGATTTCACTGTCAAGACCAACCATGTCGCAATGCAGTTCTGCTCTGCGCAGAATGTCCACAATGGTCAGTGCTTCACCTTCTTCGCAGCCATTGGCGAAGATTACTGCTGCTTTCTTCATATTGTCTTCTCCTTTTTACACACATAGAATAAACGTAAAGAACGCGTAGTTTCGTTATTTCCGTTTTCTGGAAAACAGGAGGGTATCCATCATGATTTATGGCAAGCTTGCCGTCATTCTGCTGAACAGCATCGCCAGTGAGAATGCAGGTTCCACCAACAGCATCATCGCTGAATGGCTGCTGGCAAATCAGGAACAGATGAAGAACATGACCATCAGGGATGTGGCCGAAGGGGCTCATGTCGGCATTGCCTCGGTTTCCCGTTTTGTAAGAGAACTTGGTTTTGAAGACTTCAAGGAACTGAAGGAGCTGCTGATCAGGGGACTGGATCCGTTTGAAGTACTGGAAACAGACAGCAGACAGCTGCCGGATGCATATTTAGGCGGTATCCGCAAAGGCATGCAGAAAGTACACGATACGCTGGATTATGAAGCATGCACAAAATGTGTCAGAGCCATTGCCCATTACAATAACATCTGGATTTTCTCACTGCTGAAGGGACAGTCGGCTGCGATTTCACTGGCTGCGGATCTCAGTATGCTGGGAAAGAAAGCACGTACGATCTTCTCTTACAGAGAACAGATGGAAATACTGAAAAACAGTACAAAGGATGATCTGGTGATTCTCTTTTCGCTGACGGGAAGCTACTTTGCCTATGAAGAACGTGTGCCGAAAAGAGAAGAAATCAATGCTCCGGTGATCATGATTACAGGCGGGGAAAACAGATATCCCGAACTGACGGATCTGACGATCAGCTTTGCATCTTCACAGCATCAGATTGATCATCCCTATACATTGCTCTATGTTGCCGGTATTCTGGCACAGATGTACGCACAAACTAAGTAAAAGAATAGCCCGTGTCTTCATTGAAAAGACACGGGCTTTGCATATATGGAAATCAGAGAATGATGCCGAAGATCAAAATGCCTAGGATACCGCTGAGGATAATGACCTTGGGTATGGAAACCTTCTTCACTAACAGCAGATAGAAATCCATCAGACCGATGGCAATGGAGAAGGGGTTGACGGAACTGTTGACGATGTAGTTGCTGGCAATCAGCTGAATCAGCAACCCGAGAATCAGACCGATACAGGCAGGACGGATACCTGTTAACAGACTCTCCATGATCTTATTCCCGCGGAAGCGTTCGAAGAAGATGGTAACCATGAAGCAGATCGTAAATGTCGGCATCAGCACACCAAGGTTGGACGCAATCGCACCGGCCAGTCCGGCTGTACGCATACCGGCAAAGGTGGCACAGTTAAGTCCTAAAGGACCGGGTGTCATTTCGGCAATGGCAACGATGTCGCTGACTTCGGCAGCACTCATCCAGCCATGGGCCAGCATTTCACTGGTAATCAGAGGAATCATGGAAAGACCGCCGAAGCTTGTGAAGCCGATCTTCATGAAGCTCCATAATAACTGCAGAAGGATCATGCTTTCTGTCCTCCTTTCTCATAGAACTCACTGATGATCAGACCGGAAATACCGCCGATCACGACCAGCCATACACAGCTGACATTGTAGAAATAATAGAGAACAAAGCTTAATACTGTTACCAGATACGCAGGCGGTACCTTGAAGGCGTTCTTCAGCATACCCACTAAAGCTGAGGCAATGATCGGAACAATTGCTGCACGGATACCGGTCATCGCAGCCAGAACCCAGGGATTGGTCTGGAAGAGGGTATAGAAGAAAGTAATGACGGAAAGCACTGCCATCGGCGGTGTGATCATTGCAATCACACAGGCAAAGCCGCCTAAAGGACCGGCCATGCGGTAGCCGAACATCATGGCAACATTGCCGATCATGGTTCCGGGAAGGGAACGGGCAACGGAGGCAAGGTCAATGATTTCTTCACCGGTCAGATCATGACGTTCATCGACATAAAGCTTCTGCATCTGCGCGATAATGCTCCAGCCTCCGCCGAAGGTGAAAAGGCCGAACTGCATGAAATCGAGTACAAGACGCAGGATGTTGTTTTTGTACTTCATATAAACACCTCGATTCCTGAAGGAATTCTATGAAAAGTATAATCACTTCCAGTGTCTTTAATCATTCACGCTCTTTATGTTTTCTATTCCTTATGGGAATTTATGAAACAATTTTCAAAGTAATAGTCAAAATGACTAAAAAAATAGTCAAACTGACTATAAATATAGTCAATATGACTATACATCTGAAAATGTCTGGTATAAACTGTGTCATGGCAAATAAGAAAAGGGGAAATTCTATGAGTCAGTTAACAGAGTTTTTAGAAAAGAAGGACGTTGTTCCTTCAGCACATCGTTACCTGATCGACGCAATGAGCGCAATGGCAAGGGGTCTGTTTGCATCATTGCTGATCGGTACGATTGTATCCACACTCGGCAAGCAGCTGGGTATTCAGTTTTTAATTGATGCCGGCGGCTATGCTTCCGGTGTTGCAGGTCCGGCAATGGCAGCTTCCATTGCCTATGCGCTGAACGCACCGCAGCTGGTGCTGTTCTCCATGATCGGTGTAGGTGCCGCAGCCAACAGCCTTGGCGGTGCCGGCGGTCCTTTGGCAGTTTACATCATTGCGATCATCGCGGCAGAATGCGGCAAGATCGTATCCGGTGAAACAAAAATCGATATTCTCGTTACACCTGCAGTGACACTGCTGATCGGTGTTGCTTTATCCGTCATCTGTGCTCCTGCGATCGGTTCTGCGGCTTCTTCCGTAGGCAACATCGTCAAGTGGGCTACAGTACAGCAGCCCTTCATTATGGGTATCATCGTTTCCGTTGTCATCGGTATTGTGCTGACACTGCCGATTTCTTCCGCTGCGATCTGTGCAGCGCTGACTTTAACCGGTCTTGCCGGCGGTGCTGCGGTTGCAGGCTGCTGTGCACAGATGGTCGGCTTTGCTGTTATGAGCTTTAAGGAAAACGGTATCGGCGGTCTGGTATCTCAGGGTCTAGGCACATCCATGCTGCAGATGCCTAACATCATCCGCAATCCTCGTGTATGGATCGCACCGATTCTGACATCTGCAATCACAGGTCCGATTGCTACATGCATCTTCAAGATGCAGATGAACGGTGCAGCTGTTTCTTCCGGTATGGGAACATGCGGTCTGGTCGGTCAGATCGGTGTATATACAGGCTGGGTCAATGATGTTGCGGAAGGCCTCAAGGCTTCCATTACAGCCATGGACTGGATCGGTCTGGTTATGATCTGCTTCGTTCTGCCGGCAGTACTGACATGGGTATTCGGTGAAGTGGAACGTAAGCTTGGCTGGATCAAGGAAGGCGATCTGAAGCTGTAATAAGTGCGTGACATTGTTATTCTCTCGGACTAATATAGATTGCGTTGTAACTAACAAAGGGGAATACAAATGGAACACTTAATTCATTTACTGGAACCGAATCTGCATGAGCTTGTTCACCTGTGTGCAGTTGCCGTAGAATGTGTCGGCGTCTTCATTCTGATGTGGAACGTTATACGTGCATTTACATTATGGGTTGCCAAGATCAAGAACCATCACATTTCTCTGGAACTGGGCGAAGGCATCGCTCTTGCTCTGGAATTCCTGATGGTAGCGGAAATCCTTCATACAGTCATCACAGACAGCATTACACAGCTGATCGTACTTGCGGCAATTCTTGCTTTCCGTGTCATTCTGACTGTTGTCATCCATTGGGAAATCAATGGTGAAAAGAAGGAAATCGAAGAACACGAGCATCATCACGAATAAGCATTCTGTCCCTTGCGGACGAATGCTTTTTTCTTCTTAGGAGATAAACTTATGGACCTGATCACACAGCTTGAAAACTACATCCCGTTCAACGAACAGGAAGAGATGGACCGTCTCGAGATTCTGCGCCGTCTGAAAAGCGGTGAAGAACTGTATCTTCGTGACAACAATTCCGCTCATCTGACTGCATCCGCATGGGTCGTTGACAGCACAAGAGAAAATGTACTGATGGCATATCATAAGATCTATGATGCCTGGAGCTGGCTTGGCGGTCATGCCGATGGTGATCATGATCTGCTTGCCGTAGCAATCAGAGAAGTACAGGAAGAAGGCGGCATTACCGATGTCAGACCCGTCAGTGAAAACATCTATTCTGTAGAGATCCTGACGGTGGACGGTCATGTCAAGAAGGGAAAATATGTCTCTTCTCATCTGCATCTGAACATTACGTATCTTCTGGAAGCTGATCCTCTTGAACAGACACATATCAAGGAAGATGAAAACAGCGGTGTACGCTGGTATCAGAAGGATGAAGCTGTACAGGCTTCTTCCGAAGTCTGGTTCAGAGAGCATATCTACAGCAAGCTCAACGACAAGCTGAAGACATTATGAGATCTGCATATGCAGGTCTTTTTTCATGGCAGAAAAAAGATGATAAGATATAGCATGAATGTAAAGCAGGTGGTTTTATGAGTAAGGAATTAACAAGTGTACAGAAGATCGAACAGACGATCACAAAGAAATATCGCAGATATCTCTGGTCTACATTCCAGATTGCTCTGATGAAATACGATATGATCCAGCCCGGTGATGTCATTGCCGTATGTGTTTCCGGCGGCAAGGACTCCATGCTGCTGGCGAAGATGATGCAGATGTATCAGCGCTTCGGCATGGCTGATTTCCAGGTGAAGTTCCTGGTTATGGATCCCGGTTACAACCCGGCCAACCGTCAGCGTATCGAAGAAAATCTTAATAAGCTCGGTATTGAAGCTGAAATCTTTGAGACGGATATCTTCAGAGTCGCAGACCATGTCGGCGGTCGGGCACCGTGCTACTTATGTGCAAGAATGCGCAGAGGTGCTCTGTACGAAAAGGCGAAGGAACTTGGCTGCAATAAGATTGCCTTAGGCCATCATCTTAACGATGTCATTGAAACAACTGTCATGGCGATGTTCTACAGTTCCAAGCTTGAAACCATGGCTCCCAAGGTATGTTCCGAAAACTACGGCAATATGGAACTGATCCGTCCTCTGTACTGTACAAAAGAGGAATACATCATCAAGTGGGCAGAATGCAATGACCTGCATTTCATCCAGTGTGCTTGCCGCTTTACGGAAAAGACAGCAGGTGATGATCCTGAACATACAAGCAAGCGTAAGGAAACCAAGGAACTGATCGCACGTTTGAGAAAGATCAATCCGGAGATTGAACACAATATCTTCAAGGCTCTGCATGCCGTTCAGCTTGAAACCTTCCCCGGCTATAAGAAAAACGGAAAGATGTACAGCATCCTAGATGACTATACCGGCGGCAGAAGCATGCCGAAAGAGGAAGAGACAGATGAGTAAATACGAGGAGTTCAAACATACCATTGAACAATTACGTGCGGAAGACGGCTGTCCCTGGGATCGTGCACAGACGTATGAAAGTCTGAAGAAAACCATCATTGAGGAAGCAGCGGAACTGATCGGAGGTGTGGATGTTTATCAGGAAACAGGAAATCCTGCAAATCTGATCGAAGAGATCGGGGATCTGTTCATGCAGCTGATGATGGAAGCTAAGATCGGTGAGGAAAACGGCGTCTTTACCATGGATGATGCCATTGCCGGCATCAATGCCAAGATGATTCACAGACACCCGCATGTCTTTGGCTCAGAGAAAATCGGAACTCTGGAAGAAGAACGTGAGGCATGGAATAAACTCAAGGCAAAGGAACATGCCGATAAAGCCTGGCTTGATCCTTATACTGCAGGCGGTATGGAACAGGCCATTGAACTGATCACAAAGGCACAGAGCCGCAAAGGTTTCCATCATCTTCGTGCCCTAAGAAGAATTGAAGAGCTGAATCTGCAGAAACATCCTGAGGGCGGCTGGTTTGCGGAAATCTATACAGCAGACAGAAGTTTCGGTACCGTGCAGAATGATCGTCCCTGCGGCGGCTCCATCTACTTTCTGTTAGAAGGAAATGATGTTTCACACTTCCATGTCATCGACTGCGATGAGCTGTGGTATCATCACGAAGGCTGCGGTGTAAAGATTCACTGCATTGCCCCGGACGGTACATACAGCATGCATCAGATGGGTGTGGGTTTGGGTATGGAACCGATGGTAGCCATTCCTGCCGGAACGATCTTTGCGGCAGAATGCATTGATGAAAAGAACTATACACTGATGAGCTGTGCAACACTTCCTGCCTTTACCTATGCAGGCTTTCGTCTTGTACCGTATGAGGAAATGATGGAAAAGTATGGCAGTGAAAGAGAAGAACTGTTCAGAAGACTTGCTTTTGCAAAGCAGGATCTTCCTGAAATGTAAGGAGTCAGTATGGAAAAGACAGCAGACATGAAGCCGAATCTTTCAAAAGTGAAACCGGGTATATATGTCTCGGGACGTATGATGATCGCTGATCAGTCTTTAACAGAGTTTGATATACGCATCACTGCCCCTAGCAGAGAGCCTGTGCTTAACACAAGTGAGATGCATACGATTGAACATCTGGGCAGAGCATGGTTCATGAGTCAGAAGGAATACAGAAATATTCTGGTATCCTTTGCGCCGAAGGGAAGCCGTACCGGCTTTACACTGGTTCTTGCAGGAAGCATGGAATCAAAGGACATTGCCAAAGCTGTCATTTCCATGTTTGAATACATTCGTGATTACAGGGGAACGATTCCTGATGCATCAGCGAAGGACTGCGGCAATCTCTATGATCACAATCTGGACATGGCCAAGTATGTCGCTGAGAAATATCTGCGCGGCACGCTGTACAGCCTGACCGCTCACAATCTGAACTATCCAAAGGGGTTATTTTAAATGAAGAAATTAGGTGTTATCGGAGCAATGGAATCCGAAGTTGCTCTGCTCAAGGAAAGAATGAATGTAGAACGTACCGAGACAAAGGCCAACATGGAATTCTTTGAAGGTACCATCGGTAAGCAGAGTGTCGTTGTCGTCAGATGCGGCATCGGCAAAGTCAATGCCGGCATGTGCGTGCAGATTCTCTGTGACTGCTTTGGTGTAGATGCAATCCTGAATACAGGTGTTGCGGGATCTTTGAACAACGAGATCAATATCGGTGACTTCGTTGTGGCGACAAGTGTCGTTCATCATGACTTTGATGTATCTCCGCTCGGTTATGCGCCCGGTCAGGTGCCCGGCATAAGTATGCTGAACTTCAAGGCCGATGAAGAACTGAGACAGCGTGCCATCGCTGCAATTAACAAGGAAGTACCTGAACAGAAGGTATTCTCCGGCATCATTGCATCCGGTGATCAGTTCATTGCATCAAAGGCACAGAAGGACAGAATCCGCGGTACCTTCCATGCCCAGTGTGCGGAAATGGAAAGTACAGCCATCGGTCATGCGGCAACATTGAACAATGTTCCCTTTGTCATTATCAGAGCAATCTCC
>JAZUHS010000084.1:0-6414 GCA_045641845.1 Bulleidia sp.
CATCTTTACTGTAAACCTGATAGTTACTATCAAGTCAATAAACAAAGTAAAAACTGATGCTTTTACACATCAGTCTGTACATCTTCATAGCGCTTTACACTTACATGAACACTACTTCGTAGTCAGGATTGAGACCCTGGATCAGCTCGCTCAGCTGTGCCTTGAAGCTAGCCTCAGCCTTTGCATAGATGCCCTTTCTTTCCGCATCCGCAAGACCCTGCTGTTTCGCTGTATCCATGATGCGCTGGAACTGTTCGTATTCTGTAGGATTGAAGATGTTCTTCTTTACTTCACACTGGATATGTTCTGTATCGACATAGTTATCCAGGACTGAAGCTTTGCCGATGGCAAATCTTACCTTTCTGTTTGCATGATCGATTTCGAAGTTTACATCCTTAACGACATATCCTGCCTTGACTGTACCGGGACATACCATTGTGATGGTGTTGGATGTTAAGGGAACCTTATGATCAAACAGAGTATAGAAATCAGTTACTTCTTCAGTATATGTGTAGTCTGATTCACAGGCAGCGAATTCGCCGATTTCCTTTAATGCACTGAGAATTTCACTGCGCTTGATTTCGACGTTTTTCGGAACTTCAACATATACAACCTGTACAACAGGAACCGGTTCCTCTTCAGCAGTAACTTCCGGTGCGGGTAAGGAAGCAAAGATCACACCGATACTGAATGCACCGGCAAGAGATGCCAGGATCCACTTGCGGGCCTTTGTATTCATGCGAGGCCAGAGCATTGCACCTACGACCATGGCAATGACTGTAGTAACAAGGATGATGCCAAGATTTCTGAATGTGCTGAACATGATAATCCTCCCGGGTTATTTCCCCTTTTCTTCATGTATCCTTCAGGAATGCCTTCCTTTAAGACAATTACATTATGAATTCAGAAGCTTAGACAATATATGTCACGAATGGCAGAATACTCTGCGTAATTCCTCTTCTTTCGCAGTTATTCTGTCAACTTCATAATACAGAAATACAAAGTAATGAACCTTAAGATGAATCATACAGTCATTTCTTAAGATATAAGCATTTCTTGGAAATCATTCTTTGCAATCACTTATAATCAGTACAGGAAAACAAGGAGATACTACCATGGGAAGAGCATCCAGCAGAAGCGCAGAAGAACAGACAATCTATGAACGTGCAAGAAACAATGCAGGCTTAACCAGAGCACAAGCTGCAGAAAAAATGGGCTTTGTTACAGAGAGCAGAATTGAAAAGATTGAATCACTGAAAGCAGAAGCACATCCTGAAGATGTTATTGCCATGGCAGAGGCATACCACTCCCCTACGTTATGCAATCAGTACTGTGCCAATGAATGTGCAATCGGCAGAAAGTATGTACCGGAAGTCAAACTGCAGTCCCTGCCTGCAATCGTATTGGGTATTCTTTCTTCACTGAATAATCTGACCTCGGAAAAAGACAGACTGATCGATATTACTGTAGACGGTGTGATCAGTGATTCTGAGATCAATGACTTCGCCCGCATCTGCAATGAACTGCAGAGAATTTCCATGACTGTTGATTCCATCAACCTCTGGATTAACACCATGGCTGCGGAGGGCAAGCTGGACCGTGAAAAACTGGAGGCAGCAATCGCAAGACTCAAATAGCAGACGATATCCTTTGATGTCATCAGAATCTCAAAAATCGTCATTACTTCTTTTTTTATCAATTCAATATATCCAGTACAGGCAGCCGGAGTATCACACTCTCGAGAAAAACTCCTGATTGAAAAACCACCGGATTTGCCGGTGGTTGATCATGCCTTTAAACCTGTATGGAGTGACTTTTTATCCCCATACTTCTTTACAGCCTGTTCACGTCCTCTCTTCATCTGATTTTGTAGGCTGTTTATTCAAAACATAGTACCTGGTTTTTGAATTCATTTAACTTAATGATGCTGACCATCCGCCTGTTTTCTTCTATTCAGCAAGTTCTTTTACTGCCTTTACCGCACTAAGTACATCATTCATATCGTTAAACCATGAGAAACTGAAACGCACAGCACCCCGCTTTACCGTCCCAAGAGCTTCATGCATCCTGGGAGCGCAATGCGCACCTGCCCTGACAGCAATATCATAGTATTCAGACAATTCGTCTGCGATGACCGCAGAATCTTCGTCACGAATATTCAGTGTTACAATCGCTGTTCTTTCTTTACTGAAGTCACCGTATACAGTAACCTCTTCAATTTCCTTCACGCCTTCATAAAAGCTTTTTGCAAGCAATCTTTCCTTTTCTGCTATTTTTTCAATTCCCGTTTCAGCAATATAGTTTACAGAGGCAGAAAGACCCGCAATGCCATGTACATTCAGAGTACCTGCTTCCAGTTTTTCCGGAACAGCATCCGGCTGATGTCTGTCATAGGAATGAATACCGGACCCTCCGACCTTCCAGGGTCTGATTTCAACGCCATCTCTCATGCAGAAGCCTCCGGTTCCCTGCGGTCCCATCAATCCCTTATGTCCTGTAAAACAGAGAATATCAATTCCCATTTTCTCCATGTCAATAGGAACACAGCCGGCTGTCTGAGAAGCATCCGCAATCAGAAGAATTCCTTCATGAGGTATGGAAGCCAGATCGATCATGTTTCCTGTCAGATTGCTTGCATGTGTGCAGACAATGGCTTTTGTATTCTCTTTTCGTAAGCATGCAAAGTCACTGAGATCGATGCAGCCCTTCTCATCTGCTTTCACAAAACTCAGTTCTATGATCCCTGCTTCTTCTAAACGATACAGTGGTCTTAGTACAGAATTATGTTCCAGATCCGTCGTAATAACATGATCTCCTTTGTTAAACAGGCCGTTAAGAACCGTATTCAATGCCTCGGTAGCATTTGCTGTGAAAATAACATGGTCCGCTCCTGCCGTACAATGAAAGAATGCAGCGATTCTTGCCCGTGCTTCATAGACAATCCGTGAAGCAGCCAGTGATGTGCGATGTGCTCCTCTTGAGGCATTGCCCGCTTCCTGCATTGCCTTTACAACAGCCTCAATCATGCATGCGGGCTTATGAAGGGTTGTTGCTGCGTTATCCAGATAAATCATCTGCTCACCTCTTATATTTCAAGAATGTACTTCCCGCTGTAGGCAAGTCCGGCATGTTTCAGTGCCGGAATCAGCACATCCTCATCCCCCGGGGCAGCTTTCCAGGATAGTCCGCATCCTGCTGTGATTTCCCTTGGAACAGGAATCAGTCTTCCCGGAAGGCCGTGATCCATGCAGTACTTCTCTGCAGCCATCGCATCCGTTGTCTTATCAAAAGACAATATCAGTGCTTTTCTTTTGATTCTTGCCATTACGGTTTCACAATCAGATCTGCCTGTGTCATCTTCTCAGCAATGACATACATATTTGTCACACTGCCGACAGCGAGTTTTTCTGTCAGGCCATAAAAGTTCAGACATGTACCGCATGTCAGAATCTCCGTTCCCTGTGCCTCCATGGACTTCAGATCTTCCACGGAAACAGAACCCTCACAAGTAACGGAAGCGCCGCCGTTATAGAAAAGAATTGTGGAAGGCAGTTCATCCTGCTGACCAAGTGCGTAGATAAATCCTTTCAGCAATGCTTTACCCAGTTCTTCACTGCCCTCTCCCATATGATCGGAAGAGATGACTACTACTGTATTTTTTTTCTTTCCTGCAGGGACAAGACACACAGTCTCTTCTTCCTGTTCCGTTTCGGTAGCTTCCCCGATTTCCATAACAACTCTGAATTCATTTTCTCCAAGCTTTTCGGACTTTACACCGTATCCCTTCTGGTTGGCCATCTTCGTCAGGTTCTGCACTGCAATTTCATTGTCTACCAGAGTCTCTACCGTTCCGGAGCCATTCAGTTCCTTAATTGCATTCTTTGTCTTCACAACAGGAATCGGGCATGCATCGCCCATCGCATTTACTTTAATCATGATCATTTTCTCCTTTTATTCATTCACAACCGTAATTTCAATTGCTGTCTTTTCCGTGATCTCTCCTACTGTTTCTGCAGGAAGACCAATACTTTTCAATCTCTGTGTCAGTTCTTCTGCCTCTGCCGGATTAACAGCAATCAACAGACCTCCGCTTGTCTGCGGATCAAAGAGAACTTCCTGCATGGCAAATGAAATATCCCGGAACTCAACATATGGACCTGTATGATTTCTGTTCCTCTGACCGGCTGCGGTCAGCAGAAATTCATCCGCATAGTCCAGTGCTTCCGTAAATACAGGAACCTTCTCTGCATGAATGATGCAGGACAGATTTCCATCCATCATTTCATGAAGATGACCCAGGAAAGAGAATCCTGTAACATCGGTACACGCATGAATCTCGTAATCCTTACAGACTTCCGCTGCATATTTATTCAGCGTCGTCATGGATTCGATTGCTTTTTCCATTGCTTCCTTTGAAGCTTCCTGTACACGGTCTGCAGTACATATAATTCCTACTCCAAGCTTCTTTGTCAGAATCAGACGATCGCCGGGTCGTCCCTGATTATTGGGGTAGATATGATCCGGATGAACCGTCCCCATGACAGAAAGACCGTATTTCACACTATCATCCGCAATACTGTGTCCTCCGGCTAATGTTCCGCCTGCTTCGATAACCTTCTCCGATCCGCCTCTCATGATTTCTCCGAGAATATTCAGATCCATCTTTTCCGGAAAACACACAATGTTCAGCGCTGTCTTTACCGTACCACCCATTGCATAGATGTCGCTCAATGCATTGGTGGCAGCGATTTTCCCGAAGGTATAGGGATCCTCTACCATTGGAGGAAAGAAATCCAGAGTCTGAACAATCGCAATCTCATCACTGACCTGATAGACTGCCGCATCATCCTTGCTGTCATAACCGATCAGAAGTGCGGGATCTTCCTTTCCTTTAGGCAGTTTCTCCAGCACACGGCTTAATACCCCTGCACCAAGTTTGGCGGTACAGCCTCCGCCTTTGCAAAAAACAATTTTATCTTCCATAGAAACCTCTTCTTATAGTTCAGGCATATTCATCGGGAGCGTTGTTTTCGGTAAAATACAACGCCGTTCCGTACCTGCGGCATTCCGCAAGATCTTCCGGTGTATCGATATCTCTCAGTTCAAATCGATCGTCCACAGCCGACATCTTCACCAGTTCCGGATGCATCTTTACAACAGCACCGCCACCCTTGCCTTCCGGCAGATGCAGCAGTTCTTCATATGTGCTTCGCGGAAAGATCACAGGAGCACCGGGTGTATCCTCAAAGCATGTCCGCCAGATCTTTTCAGGTTCATGTACAGCGGAAAGAAGCAGTCTTTCAAGACTCGTTTCTTTCAGAAGAGGCTGATCTGAAGGTATGAACATGCATCTGTCTGTATCCAGCAGTTCTTTTAACCCTAGATGCACCGCATCATTTCTGGCCGGATATGCATGCAGAATGGAAAGAATACCATTTTCTTTGCAGTATGCATGCACCTGTTCGGTTCTTGTAACAACAATCCGTTTCATTCCAAAACGCTCTGTCAGCTTCAGCACCTGATGGAACAGTTCTTCCCCGTTCCACTCAGCCAGAAGTTTATTGGAACCGAATCGTCTGCTTACGCCGGATGCCATGATCACACAGCCCGTATTGCCGAACGGCTCATCCAGATCTACGGTAAATACATCCTCTCTGTTCAGCATTTCTCTCTGAAAAGGAAGGTTCTGCTTTCGAAGTACGGCAAGAACCCGTTTCTTCTTCAGCAGATTCCGTATCGCTTCCAGATAGGTTTCACATCCGCTTTCCAGAAAGCCGATCTCATCAATTCGCACAAATTCCGCATCCGATTGCGCATACTTCTTCAACGCAGGAATTCCGAGCGTTTCAAAGCCTTCCCGCACCGGTTTCATACCCTGACCTGTAAAAGTACCGATCTGTACGGTCTTCTCTTCGTTCGCTTCCTTCATCCATACAGCCTTTTTCATTTCTGCATAGGAAATCAGTCCGGGTACAGGTTCATCAATCTGCTTCAGCAGTTTATTGAGCATCGTTGTCTTACCGATTCCCCTTGTGCCGGTCAGAATCAGGTGTTTCTTATTGCTCTTCAGGAAAGTATTCCAGATAGATTCTGCGGTTGGCCTGCACACAGGCATCTCTGTAGTCTTCATACCTCTTCAGCCACTCCTTTCCTTCAGCTGTAAGTACACTGCCTCCGCCGTCTTTTCCGCCTGCGGAACGAACGGTTAACGGAAAACCAAGTGCCTTCTCTGCATTCTTCACAATTCGCAATGCTTTCGTATATGCCATACCCATAGTATTCGCTGCAGCTCTTAATGACCTCTCTTGTTCGATCATGTGCAGAAGACGACAGGGACCTTCTCCGAAGAACTTCTCATTATTTTCGTCCCAGAATGTAATTCTCGTGGATGCTCTCATCATTTTTCTTCCTTTA
>JAZUHS010000085.1:0-4286 GCA_045641845.1 Bulleidia sp.
AAGCAGGAACAGAAGAATCTATAACACACACAGCCCCGATCACTAATGACCGGGGCTGTGTTGGTTTAGAGAGAATTGCATTACTTTCCTTTTCAAATAGATTTATGCAAAATGCATCGGGACGACCACATGCTGCCAGACCAATAGTCATCATGCTTTAAGCGATCCGGCTTCTTACTAAGAGCAAGTGAATTTTCATTCGATTCTATTATTAACAATTCAGTTGTTTCTATACGGCATTCAAGCCGACATTTTTAGTAATCATGTAGATATTGTGATTAACTCGTCAAGAATAATATTTCGACCAATATCAGCAAGAAAAAATGCTTTTATGGACGATGCGCTCCATTCATTCTTCAGTCACAGCTGCCCAGTATCCCCTTTAAGTACAGCTCATATACATTACCGTTTAGTTCATAGCTGAAATCATCAAAGGAAGAAAGAGAGTATAAATCTGAAATCAATTCTTCATTCTTATCTACAAACCATATCTGACCTTTCGCAAAACTCGCAGCATTCAGATGTAGCAGATTATGCGTAGTAAAGATAAACTGTCCGTGATGCTCTGTATTATTGATATATGTGATGATCTTTTCTGCAAGAATCGGATTCATCACACAATCAAACATATCCGCAAATACAGTCTTGTCTTCATATACAGTTTTCCATATATATATTGACCAGTACAAGTGTTCTCTGATACCATGACCATCTTCTGCAATTCTGCATGCATATTCCCTGCCCTTAGAATCCATTCTATAGATAACTGTGTCTAAGTATGGCTTTTCTTCATCGACTCTGATGTCTGTAATTGAAGAGTCTGCCAATCTGAAGATTTCCAGGAAAGTATCTTTCTTCATAATTAAAGATTCATCACCATACTGCAATTGTTCGACCTGCATCTCACAATTCGGTGTATACACAACCAGCACATTATTCATCAGCCATCGAAAGAACACCGATGCATCCTGATGAAGATATGCCATGAACGGGAGCTGCAGGCCAAAAGTCTTACCGCCATATAATGCTTCTCCGTTTTCTGCACGATACACAGTAACTGCATCATCACTCTGTGCATATTGATATGTCAGCTGTTCCAGTCTGGTGCAGACATCATCCACTTCCAGATGATATGTATACAGTCTGCTGTTAAGCACTGCTCTGACTTCAAATACTTGCAGAGTATTATCTTCATGATGATTGCAGGTTCTATGAATACTCTTCACGTGGCCAGTAGACCTGAGCATCTCTTTCAGATATGCAATACTTTCTATGAATGAAGTTTTACCGCCGGCATTCTTCCCTGTAATCACTGCTGTCCTGAACAGTCTGATACCATTCTCCGCTGTATATACATTTGACTGCAAGTTCTCCGGAATCCAAGGTTCTGCTGTCATTGTAAATTCAGCAGTATTTCGAAATGATTTATAGTTAGTGATACTGAATCCTGCAAACATATCTCTCTCCTGAACATTATCCGATAACGTTATTATATGTTCACATGCCTCAGCAATGTGGACCGAATAAGGATAATAAACACACACAGCCCCGATCACTATTGACCGGGGCTGCATGTGTTTAGAGAGAGTATTCAATTAGTTCTTATCGTAAGGCTTTACTACAACTTCCTTAGTATCGAAGTTGATGAAGATCTGGTATGCATAGTTATCAGAGCTTGTATCCCAGACTTCTACGAACTTAGGAGAAACCTCCACAATGATTTCAGTGTCTTCATGGGAATACTTGTTATAGCTTCCCCAGAGGAATTCCTTGTACTTCTTTTCAAAGACTCTGCCTTCTTCTTCAACGACGAGTCCCTTTACTTCTGCTGTACCTTCAATCTGTACACCACTCCAGCACAGAGCTACCTTGTTATTTGTATAGAGCTGCTGTGTCTTTCTGAAGTTCTTATCAGTCTTGAACCAGACCTTATTGTCATAGAACAGACAGCTTACATTACGAACCATGGGATAGTTGTCTACACAGCTTGCAAGAGCCATGATCTTCCAGTCTCCCAGCTTATCGAACATAATCTGTACTGCTTCTTCAAAACTTAATTCCTTGTTTACACTGAACTGCATTGTATTAGCCTCCTGTTATTTAGTCCATGATATAACGCTTGATCGGAGATGCAATCTTCTTATACAGGAAGAATGTCATCACAGATGTAACACCGCGGGATACCAGGTTAAAGGGAATAACAGAGAACAGTACGAATGTCAGCTTATCATGAATGAATGTATTCGCAGCATTGCAGATGCCGATGATCTGTTCCCAGGACATGCCGTACAGACGGATGTATGCAGGATAGATCAGATACAGGTTAGTGAAAATAGCAAAGACGATGGACAGAACTGTACCAAGGATCAGACCCTTAACAGCACCAGCCTTTGTTCTGTGGCTTCTGTAGTAGAGAATTGCCGGCAGTACATATGCAACAGACAGCAGGAAGTTCTGAACTTCACCTGTGAATGCAGAAGATGTACCCTTCAGCAGAAGAATCAGACCAAGCTTAATAACAATGATTTCTACAGCACCAGCCGGACCGAGGATAAAACCACCGACGATCTCAGGCAGAGCAGAGAAGTCAAAGCTTGCAAACGGAGAGAAGAAAGGAATAGAGAAACTGAAGTACTGCAGTACGAATGCAACGGCACCCATGATTGCAGCTGTAGCGATAGTACGGACCTGTTTGTTTTTCATGTCATTACCTCCTGAAAACCAGTGTTCGATGTTGTTAAGCACAAACGTCCATGGATCTCGCATCGAAATAAAAATGCGCTCCGATCATATTCATCGGGGCGCATGTAAGTCGATCAATCAGACCAATCTCTGTCTTTTACCATCCGGACTCTAACCGTCGGTTCCGGAATCACACCGGATCAGCTGCTCTTATGCAGGTCGTGGACTTTACCACCGGTAGGGAATTACACCCTGCCCCAAAGACGAATTGCTTTTAACACAAACAATATATGACTGTGATGATGGCATGTCAATCATTTCAATAAACCGTCTTCGAGAAAACACTGTTGTTATACTGATGTTTTTATGGCAATGGCTTCTGGTATCGGTAGTAATGTCCATCATTCACAATGATAAAACCATCAGGTTCTGTACGATAGTAGTCGATCATTACTGTACCCGTTTCATCAAAGGTCTCGACGCGTCCGTTGTAGGGACGTGTCACCTGTGTCCATGTAAGACTGACTGCGCCAATGTTCGAGTAGAAGCTTTTAACCGTCACTTCCGCACTGCCGCCATCGGTAAAGGTAATCCGGTTATCGCCATCTTCACGCAGACAGATCGATTCGATATTCTTATATACATCCTGTTCATCATTGCGATATCCGCTCAATACAGGTACCTCAAGTTCCGTCCCTTTCAGAACAGACGGGTTATTGTCATTACGATCTGCATAGATTCTCAGACTGTCATCATATGTATCCACCATGAAACCAAGAGCTTCCGGCAAAGGATATACACCTTCCGGCATCACTTTGTCTTTATATACTGCCTTCAGTATCAGTGTATTGCCCTGATTTTCATAATACTTCAGTTCCATCTCCGCCTTAAAGGAATACTCTACGCCGAAACGATCCGCAAAGGTAACAATTACAGAATTATCCTCATAGCCGTGAATACCTACAGGAAGCCACGACATTTCATATGCTTCCTCACCAATCATCAACGTACGATATCTTTGATTGGATTTGATATAAGCCTCTGTATCCTTTACATGATGTTCCCCATACAGCAGATACTCCAGATGCTCACCATTTTCCAGCTTCACCCGTTCAGAAGATTCAACCTGCTGATCCGGTTCATTCTGCTTAGAGCCCGAAGAAGTTCCGGAAGAACAGCCTTTGCCCGGAATCATAAGAAGAAGCACAAGACCAAGCAGTACTGCTATAGCAATCTTCATAATCTTCTTCACTGAAAGAGGAACATCATTCTTCTCTATCTCTATATCCTCTTCTTCTGTCTCCTGCTTCTCAGCAACTGTTTCCTTAACCTCAATACATTTACTGATCACCGGACTGTTCAGAAGCTTCTGTATTGCCTTCTCAGGCTTCCTGGAGCCATCGATTGTCTGTACCTTGGACAGATACATCTTCTGTCCTTCATCCAGTTCAACATCATCCAAGCGGATCGGAAGCTTAGTGATGTTATCGTCAATGGACTTATCCAGCTCTGCCTGGCAATGAACAGAATCCATATAGTTTCGTGAAAGGAAGATCACAAAAACAGCACAATGCGCAACATGTGCAGCGATATTCTTCTTCCAT
>JAZUHS010000086.1:0-5960 GCA_045641845.1 Bulleidia sp.
AAGCAAATATAGAGTTACATGGAATGGTATGCTGTTCTTTATGCGGCAAATCATTCCGGCAGGATTGTATGTTGTAAGTTCCTTCTTTATGAACAAATGCAGATTAATTAAACTTGATATATCTTGTGATGGCTATTGGTGTTTACAGTGACATTTACAGTGACATTTTGGAATGACGTTTTATTGATGAATGCATCAGCAGATAGCATAAAACAGGAATTGGTCTGCATTATGAATCGGAGGAAGCTGTGCGACAGAACATAATAACGATGATGTTTTCAGCGGTCAATATTGAATGCTTCAGAGTGATTTGATGGCTGAATAACCTGCAGTCAGTATTGTCTCTGATGTTTTGTTATACCTGATTTTTATCAAATAAAATTTATTATGCGAGTTTTGATAAATTTAGAAAAATCTTCAAATTATCAAACAAAATTTGTTGATTTCACTGATTTTATCAAACGCTGTTCGTTGAAGTTGCTATTTTTGGCGAAATGTGTTTGATAAATTTCCTTGATTTAGCGAACTGTGTTTGATAAAGTTAACTTAATCAAAGAGGATGTCAGTATGTTGAACATAGAATTAGTTGAACTGGTGAACAGAGTTTGTAAACAGAAATCAGAAGAACAGACGATTGAACTGAAGGCGGCACATGAAGGCTGTCCGAAACGTCTTTACGACAGTTTATCCAGTTTCTCAAATCAGGATAGTGGTGGAATTCTGCTCTTCGGTATTGATGAAAGTAAGGAATATCAGATTGTGGGAGTTTATGATCCGCAGGATCTTCAGAAACTGGTGACAGAACAATGCCAGCAGATGGAACCGCCGGTTCGTGCAGAATTTACACTTGCGGAAGTTGAGGGAAAATATATCGTATCCGCCGAAATACCTGCGATCGATATCTCAGAAAGACCTTGTTACTATCGTGGTGCAGGACGTACAAAAGGTGCATATATCCGTGTGGGAGATGCTGATCTGCCTATGACAGACTATGAGCTGTATAGCTTTGAGGCATTCCGTAAACATCTCCATGATGATGAACGCCCGGTAGATCGGGCTGACAGAACACTGATGGATATGGAAAAGATAACTGACTACATGAGACGTCAAAGTATTGATCGTCCGGGGTTTGCTGCACTTACAGCAGAACAATCCATGGAAATGCTGAATTTGACGAGAAAAGGAATCTGGACACTTGCTGCTGTGATGAACTTCAGTATTTATCCGCAGGGATTTTTTCCGCAGCTTGGAATAACAGCAGTAGTAGTTCCGGGAACGGAAATCGGAGATGTTGATTCTGATTCGGCGAGATTTACAGATAATCGTCGTATAGAAGGTACGATTCCTGTGATGGTTGAAGAAGCACTGAATTTCTGTCGACGTAACATGAAGACAAGAACAATCATAGATAAGGAAACCGGACTGCGACGTGACCGCACTGAATATCCGATTGATGCACTTCGTGAGGCAATACTGAATGCTGTAATTCACAGAGATTACAGTATCCATACAGAAGGAACACCTGTACAGATCGACTTCTTCACAGATCGTTTAGAGATACATAGTCCTGGAAGTCTCTATGGGCGTATGAGTATAGAACAGCTTGGTATTGCCAGACCGGATCTTCGTAATCCTGCGCTGGCGGTTATGACTGAAACACTAACAGCAGCAGAGCATCGTTATTCAGGTATTCCAACAATGCGCTGTGCTATGAAGGAGTTCGGCCTTCAGGAACCTAAATTTGAGAACAGACGCAATGAGTTTGTAGTGACATTTTATAACAGTGCAGTAATGGAAGAAGAGACAGAACAGTGTATGCGTACAGATTCTGACGGCTTGCTTGAATTCTGCAGAACACCTCGTACACGTCAGGAGATTGCGGAATATCTTGGAGTGAAAACAGTGTATTATGCTATGAAGCACTATGTAAGGCCGCTTGCTGAAAAGGGAATACTTGCACCTGTTGAAACTGATAAGCCGAAATCAAAAAATCAGAAGTATTATACTGTTCAAGAAGGATGAAGCTGGATCATCTTGTGTAAAAATGTACACAAACAATACGAATGAATGTTTGCATGTTTATACAGGAAAGTACTAAAATTGAATCACAAAGATAACGCAGAACGATCCACCCGAAAAAGTTGGGAAAACTCAGATAGGGTGATGACTCTTCGAATAAATGAAAACCTTAGTCCGGTATATATGAACTAAGGTTTTTTGTTTGGCAGATTATCAGAGTATCTTAGAATGAAAGAGACCTGATAACAGGATTACGATAGAACAAAATGATCAAATCCAGTTGAGAACTTTGCTATTTCGTGGTAAACATTTCAATTTGATGGTTAATGATCTATGGTTCTTAGTGTTAGGCCTCTGATAGAGTGTCAATAGATTGCCAAACTTGAATGTCTGTGAAATGCTCACTATACTGTCCGCAGTATAGAAAGGAAAAAGTCACAGCGCACGTTTCTTTGGCGAGAGCTGCACTGTGACCCGGTAAAAACCGTGGTCATTATAACAGACTATGAACTGGTAAAGACAGATAATCCGCATATTTTTATGTAAGAGTAATGAATCGTGTATCTGTCCTGTGTGTCAAAGCACTTTAATTACCAGAGATCATCGGCAGCGTGTCATGAAATCCTATAATGGCAGGAAGGATCGTATTATCATCCGCAGATTGAAATGTACGAATAAGTCCTGTAATACCCTGCATAATGAGCTTCCTGACTGTCTGGTTCCCTTTAAGCATTACTGCTCGGAAGTAATCGAAAATGTTGTGGATGAGGTCAGTACTCCCGAAGATCTTACAACAGAGGATTATCCCTGTGAGCTGACGATGAAGCGATGGAAACGGTGGTTTGAACGTATAGCAGTACAGATAGACGGTATTCTGAAATCTCAGATCAGCCGTCTTTTTCAATTCGCAGAAAGCATTATTCATTCAGCTGATTCATTACTCTCTTCCCTGCGCAGTGGCGACAATGGATGGCTTTCCATTGTCACAAGAATTGTCTGTAATTCCTCCAATCTATCTATCCTGCTTAACGCACCTGCTTTGATGTGTGTCCCTGACGGCCATAGTGTATTTTCTTCGCGAATGGAGGAAATGCACGATGAACAACGACTACATGGATCAGGAAGCTCTGAAGAAGTACAACATGATTGCACCTCTGATAATTTCCGACAATGATCCTCAGAAACAGATCAGCCTGCGTAAGAAAGCAGCTGAAGATAACGGTGTATCCGTCAGGACAATACGCAGATATGAAGCAGCCTATCGAAAGAAAGGCTTTTCGGCATTGCGTCCTAAGCCCAGGAAAGGATATATGACATCACTGCTTCCTGAAAACTATGGAGATCTTCTGAAGGAAGCGATTATCCTGAAACAGGAAGTACCCAGACGTTCCGCACAGCAGATCATCTATATTCTGGAAACAGAGGGAAAAGTACCTCATGGTGTGATGAAGAGATCTACCCTGCAGAGATATCTGTATAAGGCAGGTTTCGGTATTAAGCAGATGAAGAAATACAATGAGGATCAGAAATCAACAGTTAAGAGATTCTGTAAGCCTCATCGTATGATGCTTGTACAGACAGATATCAAATACGGTACAGGTATTCTGTTTACAGAGAACGGAAAGAAGAAGACAGCTTATCTTTCTTCAATCATTGATGATCATTCACGCTTTGTACTCTCATCGGAATGGTATGAATCCCAGGACGAATATGCAGTAACAGATGTATTCCGCAAGGCAATACAGAAGTATGGTGTATTTGATAAGTGCTATACCGATAATGGCAGCCAGTATGTCAGCTCACAGCTTAAAATCAGCTGTGCAATGCTTGGTATCCGTCTTGTAAGAGCGAAGCCTTACTCCGGGAAGTCAAAAGGCAAGGTTGAAAAGTTCCACCAGATCGTAGACGACTTCATCGCAGAGATCCGTCTGAAGAAGATCAGTAACCTGGCAGAGATCAATCAGTACTGGAATATCTATCTTGAAGGCTACTACCATAAGAAACCTCATGAAGGTATTCGCGAATACTATGAATCTCAGGGAGTAACGATACCTGCGGAAGGTATTACACCATTGCAGGAGTGGAACAGAGATACACGTCCGCTTGTTTATCGCGATGCCTCTGCTGTGGCCGCTGCCTTTCAGAGCCATACAACAAGAACAGTGGATCGTGGAGGATGTATCAGCTTTAAGGGAAGAAAATACGAAACATCAGCTTCTATGATCGGAATGAAAGTAACAGTGTCCTATGATCCTGCGGATATAACGGAAATCACAGTTACAGCTGAAGGCATTGAGCCTTTGAAATGCAGAGCTGCAGTGATCGGCGCTTATTGTGATCCGGATCCTGCAGTGCCTGTGGCTATGCAGAGAAAAGAACCTGATACATCACGCCTGCTGGATGCCATTGTTAAGAATCACGAAAGAGACAGGAAGAAACTGACAGATGCCATCGTATACGGTAACTATGAACAGGAGGAAGACTGATATGTATACATCCTTCTTCTCAATGGACAGAACGCCGTTTGTACGCAATGTACCTGTTGAATCACTGTATGAAAGCAGAGCGATGAAAGAGGGTCTTGCAAGGCTGAGGCACGCAGCGAAGGAACAGGAGTTTGCCGTACTGACTGCAGAAGCAGGATGCGGTAAATCCACGTTACTCAGACGCTTCAGCGAATCACTGCCAAAGGACAAGTATCTGCTCTTCTATATCTCCGACTCCAAGCTTACACCAAAGTGGCTGTATAAGAATCTTCTTGATCAGCTGGGACTGGAAGCCGGATTCTACAGAGGAGACGCAAAGAAGCTCCTTCAGAAGCAGATCGAAATCATCCGTAATAAGGAGGATAAGAAGGTTGTGTGTATCCTGGATGAAGCACACCTGCTGGAAAAGGAGACACTGGAGGAATTCCGTTTCCTGCTTAACAGTAAGTTCGATTCAGAGAGCCCCATGGCTCTGATTCTTTCAGGACAGACAGAGCTGTGGGATCAGAAGCTGAGATACCGTAAATACGCTGCGATACAGCAGAGGATCAATATCAGCTGTGTGCTTCCTCCTCTGGATCGTATGGAGACGGAGAAATACATTGAAGCGCATCTGAAGTATGCAGGATGTGACACAGCACTGTTTACATCCAAAGCAATAGATGAGATTCACAGGGCCTCCTCAGGCATTCCCAGAATGATTAACCGTATATGTGAGAAAAGCCTGATGTATGCGGCACAGATGAATATGAAGCTTGTGGATGACCATACAGTACTGTATGTAGAAGAACATGAAATGCTTAATACAGGCGCATGATGAAATATATACATATACACAATGGAGATATGCAGGTTATGGAAACATCAGATCTTATCAACGCTGTAAAAGAAGCATTTGTATGCTTTGACAGTACAGACTGTGTATTCAGTGATCATCCGCAAATCAGAGTGTTTGTAAAGGATGGCAGTATCTATGATGAACCGGTAAGTGTACGGGTCTGTTACAGCGACTGTGAAGACATGATATTCTGCGGTGATGTGATCATCGGAAAACTGAATACATGGTCGCAGGGCACTCTTACCAATAAGGAAATCCAGTATCTCCTAACACATCTGATTCCAGCCGGATACAATTCATTCATTGCATATGAGTAAACGAAAACGACAGCTGCCGTTCATTGCATTGTTCAGTGGCTGTCGTTTATCAGCTATATGAGTGACAGAAGGTTGAGCATCTGGTGGACAAATTATCAGAGCATTTTAGGGTCAGTTTGTTAGAGCAGTAACACATCGTTGTCACTCAGAATTTGCTGAAGCAGGGTTATTGTTTCGGTGGATTGTAGCTCATTAACACCATCGATAAAACCTGATTTGACATTTCCGTGCTGATCGGTCCATGCAATTTTTCGGAAGTAATAAAGCAACACGCCCTTAAAAATCTTGCGTGCTGAGTTG
>JAZUHS010000087.1:0-13943 GCA_045641845.1 Bulleidia sp.
TTTCCTGCGGATTATGTCTTTTGACCTTCGGATATCTTGTCAAGTATTTCTTATTGATTGAAAGAAAAAAGCACCTCACACTTTCATGCGAGATGCATGGGGATGTTCAGCTTGCAGTGTCATCTTAACTTAATGACATTGGCCTCTGAGAGGGGTTGCTGATTTTCTCTCTTTGAAGAAATACTGCGTGTAACTGATAAAGTACGACATGAGATATATCCGTGAGTCTTAATACTACAGCATTATTCTTTGACACAACGATACAGATACAATGCATACCCTCCTGCAACTACTAACAGGAACAGTACCTGTACATACGTCATCAGCGAACTGCCTGTACCTGAAAGTTCCGCAGTGACATTGATCACACTGTGAGTGATGATACACGGTAACAGACTGCCGCTTTTTACCAATACCATAGCAAAGGCAAAGCCAATGGCAATTGCATACATCATCTGCAGGATAGTATCCAATGTTGCTTCTCCGGTAAAGAGATTGATGATATGTCCTGCTCCGAAAGTAATGGAGGAAATGATGATTGCTTCTGTCAGATTATCCTTGGCAATTGCTCTGAACAGGAAACCTCTGAAGACAATTTCTTCCGCAAATCCTGTCAATGCCATTGCAGTCAGTGCATAGATCTGATGTGTGACATCGTAGTGCATCTGTACACCAAACCATAGATTTACTGTTGCGATCAGAACTAACGGAATGAAATACAGATACTTCTTTAAAAATTCTGTCTTTACCAGTGCATACTTTTCAATGAGATGATGTTTATAAATAAACAGAAAATACAGAACATCAATAATCAGTAAACCTATCACTGAATAAATACTTTCTGTACCGAAGTTCGCCTTCAGATTTCCCATAACCATGACATAGAGAACGATTGTACCAATCGCAAACCATATCTCACTTCTGTCATATAACTTCTTCATCATAATGATTCACCTTCTGTTACTTTGGCACCTCGGAATGCACTGATCAGGAACTTCTCTATTCTTTCTTCCTCATAAATCATCGCATTGCCTACTAACAGTGATGCACATCCGTGGGCAGTGATAAACAAAGACAGGAACATCTCCTTTGCGACAGCAATATCGACCTTTGCGGCTGCGGAAACAATCGCAAGAATCTGCGTCAGTTCCGGACTGTTTACAAGATCTTCCATCTTCAAACCGGAGAACTGGTTTGACTGAAACAGAAAACGGAACAGATGCTTTTCTTCGTACCCAAAACGCACATAGTTCATACCGATCTCCAGAAGAGGGTTACTGTATTTACCTGCAGGCATGATGAATTCACTGTGATAACGATCTGCTTTCTTATAGACTTCTCTTCTGATTTCATCAATGGATGCATAGTGATACAGAATCGGCTGTGTCGAACACTTCAGATGTTCGGCGATATAACGTGCCGTCAGTTTTTCATATCCTTCTTTACGTGCAATCTCATAGGATGCATCGATAATCATTTCCTTTGTAATCTTTGTTCTAGGTGCCATCGTATTATCCTTTTGATATATAACACTTGTTATATATCAAAATAATAGAAAAGATATCCCTCTTTGTAAAGAGATATCTGTCTGCTTCTTACTTCTGTGCAAGACCGGCTCTCTGCAATGCAGCGACGATCAGCGGTACCAGAATCAGATCCACGAGAATTGCAGGAGCAGTACCAATGAAGTATGCCTGGATCCACATGGACAGGGAATACTGGCCTGCATTGAGGATAAAGCCTGTAACTGCACCACCGGCAATTCTACCGATGATCATAGCTGTAATCAAAGCAATATAGATCTTCTTTACGCCCTTCATATTCTTCAGAACTTTCATGATCAGACCTGTTACCAGACCATATACACCAAGTTCAGCCATCATAGCCATCGGACCATTCGGAGGCAGAGCGTTAATCAGGTAGGATAACAGAGGTGTTAAAACACCGCAGATCATACCTTCTACCGGACCAATCGCAAGACCTGCGATCATTACCGGGAAATGCATCGGGGAGAACAGTCGCAGAATCGGCTGTCCGCCAAAGTTCTTCAATACTGTAACAATGACAATACCAATTGCAATCATCAGACCTGTCAAAGTAATGCTTCTGGTTTTTGTTCTTTTCATCTTCAATCTCCTGAGTCAATAAAAAGGCATACTGCTTCATTCAAAACAGCACGCCTTCTGGAATGCTTATTCAGATCAGCTTTTACTGATACGTGAATTGTATACGTACACTCACACGAAAGCAAACGATTAACTTTCAGCAGTGGAATAAGACATGGACCATGCACCATCCACATAGAATTCCATCTTGTAGTGACCGGCAGGTACTACCACTGTCTTCACTGTATCCACAACACCGCTCTGGTTCAGAATTTCTTCTACAATCTCTCCGTTATCATCTACCAGAATGATACGGCAGTCCCCGGGACCATCATGTGAGAAGGTAACCGTCAGACTGTAGGCAATTGTAATGTCATAACTCTTATCCGGTTCACGACGAGGAGAAGTCGGAGTTGTATTCACCAGCTGCTGGGCATCCTTACTGATGTCATAGGACAGAAGCTTATAGTGTTCCAGACAATCCTCATACTTATAGCTGAAACCAAGAACTTCATAACCTTCTGTATAGCAGATGTAATTACCCTGAGCAGTCAGGATACCATGTTCCTTTGTAAATTCCACTTCATCCTGATATACAGTCGCAAAGCCATCCTTACCCAGATGTTCCTTCAGGTCCATGTTAATCAGTGATGTAATCGCAGCACGATCGTAATCCGTAATACTGTTAGGATGAAGACTGGACGCACCGATCTTATCGTCTTCTGTCACAGAATCTGTAACAACAACATTAGATGTATTCTCTGATACAGGCTTTGTACACGCAGAAAGAACAGCGACTGCAGCACACACCAGCACCGTGAAAGATTTCTTGTTCATACCTCACCTCCGGACCGTACTAATATTATGATTCGATTATACGTTTACAGCAAATAAAAAATGCTCAGCATTCATGATCCTGAGCATTTATCTCCCCCTGTTTGTTTTGCTTTCTCAGTCTTTCGCTCTCTTGAATTCAGCGATATCCTCGAGTTCACAATCGAGAATTCTGCAGAGTACGTCGAGAGTGTTTGTAGTGATTGACTCGTTCTGTCTGATACGAGAAAGCTGGCCGCTGCTGATGTGATACTGATGAATCAATGCATACTGGGAAATACCCTTTTTCTCCATTGTTTTCCAAAGCCGGTCAAATACAATCATGGTTTCACCTTCCTCTACGGATTAAAACGTACTCCATGATTGGTTCTGCGTATATTAGCCATATTCGGGCATCCTTTCAATCAAATAATGAATCGTTCATATAAAAGATAGGAATTGTATAATATCCGATTTTGGACTATATTCGGAATATTAAAGAAACACAGGTGAATTACTAATGAAATCTACAGAAGCATTACGAAAAATCATGACTGCTCAGCAGATCGGACCTACAAAAATGGCCAAACTGATCAACGCGTCTACTCCCCGCATTGTCACAGATCGACTTGCGCAGAAGAATCTTTCCATTAAACTTTTTGATGAAATGCTTAAAGTTTTAGGATACAGAATTATTATTCTCCCTCAGGAAGAGACAACACCGGAACACGGAATCGATATTGAAGCATAGTACAGGAGTGCAGAAATGCATTCCTTTTTGTTTTCTCGCCGAAGAAGAGGAAATAGACATGCTTATCCGCCGGAACGCACATATATTGTCTGCTCTCTGACTCTTACAATTTAATCATCAAAAGAAAAACAGGAGGAACTTCAGATGATGAATGTAACACAGAGAGTACTCACAAGCAGACTTCTCATCAAGATGAATCTGGATCCTTCCTATTCAGGCTTACTTGAATTATCCGATCAGTCCAGATGGATTGATCAAAGCCACCCAGAATACAGAAACAGAACAAAGGAGAAATATCATGGCAAGAAAAACAAGAAGTGACTGCACAGTAGGTACATTTGAAAAGACAAGAGGCATGCCCACCGGCGCGATCAGACATGCGTCAGGACGTAAAGTACGCAAAGACTGCACAATCGGTTCCATGCGTAAAAAAGCTGAGAAAGGCTTCGCGAAAGGATGGTGTTTCTAATGCTTGACAGTGTACAGGGTTTCAACATGAACGGTTCCACTAAGATCATTCTCTTCATTCTTCTGATGATCTATCTGATCTCCCCGATCGACGCAGCACCCGGTCCTCTGGACGATGCAATTCTCGCCGTTCTCTATCTCATCAATTTCAAGGACTGACCCTTTCCTTTACCGGATCGTATCATATAATGATCCGGTTTTTCATTGCATAGAAAAAGAGAAGCCTTCCTGATACAGGTCAGCTTCCCTTTGGTATTTGGATCAGTTACTGATTTCTGGCTGCTTCCAGCTTCTCACGGACAGACGGTGCATCCTTTGTCAGCTTCTTGATGGTCAGATCGTTCTGAGCCTTATCATTTGCCAGACGCAGCTGACGTTCGGAAGATGTCAGGTTTGCCTTGATCTTCTGCAGATGATCGATGCTCTTATCAATCTCTTCGATTGCCTTTTCAAATCTTTCCTGAGCAAGACGGAAGTTATTTCCGAAGGCACTCTTGAATGCTTCCATATTTGCTTCGAAGTTTGTTACATCAACATTGTTTCTCTTTTCGATTTCCAGCTGTCTTCTGTATTGTGCGGAATTCATTGCCGCATTTCTCAGCAGTGTAATGATGGAGATGAAGAACTGCGGACGGATGACATACATCTTCGGATATCTGTAGGATACATCTACGATACCTTCGTTATACAGTTCACTGTCTGCTTCCAGCATGGATACCAGGATTGCATATTCACACTTCTTTTCTCTTCTGTCCTTATCCAGTTCCTTGAAGAAGTCTTCATTCTTATGTTTTGTTGCAGTTGTATCTGCTTCATTCTTCATTTCAAACATGATGGAGATGAACTCTGTACCTTCTTCATCGTAATCACGATAGATGAAGTCACCCTTAGAACCAGTACGGGCATCATTATCCTTTTCGAAGTATGCCTTAGGGAACATACCCATACGATTACGGTTGAATACTGTTGCACAGTGCTGTTCCAGAGATTCACCGATCATCTTTGTAGACTGTCTTGCCTTGAAGTCCTTCAGCTGCTGAACTTCCTGCTGTGCCAGTTCAAGATTTGTATTTGCTCTGCTCAGCTTCGCTTCGAAATCACTGCGTGTCTCAAGAAGTTTGGCTTCTGCCTGTGTACGAACCTGTTCAACAGCCTGCTGTACAGCCAGCTGCTTTTCTGTTTCCTTTGCATGCAGCTGTACTCTCATCTGACTCAGTTCGTTTTCCTTCTTCGCAACAGCATCCTTCAGATCACTTTCTGCCTTGAGAGAAGCCATCTTCATCTGTGCCTCAAGAGTATCCACTTTACGAACAGATTCTGCAAGCTTAGCTTCTGCTTCCTTTTCCTTTACAGCAGTTGCTTCCTTGACGGCACTGTTCTTCTCACGATCAGCAGCGTCCAGTCTCTGCATCAGAGATGCAATCTGTGCCTGCAGCTTTGCGGCTGTCAGTTCATGTTCAGACTTCAGCTTTGCCAGTTCTGCATCCTTAGCCGCCAGCTTTTCTGCAAGTTCTGTACTGCTGAGGGCCTTTGTTTCTCTGACAGCGCTGTCCTTCTCCTGTTTTGCTGCAGCGATCTGACTCTGCAGAGCATCAATCATGGATGCTTTCTGTCTGAGCAATTCTTTAGCTTCATTTGCGGAAGCATTCATCTTTGAAGTCATATCAGACATCGCCTGTGCCATTCTTGCTTCATACTGAGATTCCAGAAGCTGATTTGCACTCTTCAGTTCTTCCAGTTCCTTTTCTTTACGGGCAACCGCATCCTTGCCGGCACTCTTTTCCTTCTGCACCTGAACGTTCAGCTGAGCAATCATTCTTTCTTCAATTTCCTTTGTACGGCTGGCGATTTCATCAGCGAATACATGGTCTCTGATCTGCTTGACGATAGAGTTGTAATTAGATTCATCGATTGTAAATACTTCATTGCAATGAGGGCATCTGATCTGCTGCATAGTTTAGCTCTCCTTTAATCTGGTAGCGTTTCTGTGTTTCATGACCGAACTCGTATTCCGTCAATCCTGATAACTGGGTACACCCATATGATATATCAGAAAGAAATTCTGAGTGTCTGTATATACGAACACTCACAAAAATTATCTGGTGTATCATAACTGAACTTTTGAAATTCGTTGAAAAAGAAATCCCGTCACCTGAAGTAACGGGAACTTGTCATTCTGCGTCGTCGCCGGAAGGAAGAACGAAGATCTGTTCTCCTGCCTTTGAGATCATATATTTGCCACGGGCAAAGTTGCCGATGTAATCAGGATCCTGGAGCTTCTTCTTTTCAGAATTCAGCTGTGCATTCTGATCCGTAACTTCCTGCAGCTTCGCCTGTACTTCAGCAACTTCTCTCTGCAGTTTTACGGTTGTCGCAATTTCCGTAACAAAGCTGTACAGGAAGAAGATGGATACACATGTAACAGCTACACAGATCAGCTTCATGATCGGCGTCAGCTTACGTCTCTTCTTTTTCTTTACTTTCTTTACAGGTTTCTTCTCTGTTGTCATCTGAAACTCCCTTTACTGCAATAAAATATCATTCACTGTCTGCGGATTCAAGAATCTCAGTTTCAATTCTTGATTCACCGACCACTTCATACATCTCTGCAGCATCCTTCTTTTTCTTTACATCTGCAGTAGAAAGAACACGGATTTCCAGTCTGCGGTTACCGAAGGTAATCGCAACCAGATCTCCTGTATTAACTTCATGAGACGGCTTTACGATTCTGCCGTTGATTTCGATTCTCTGGTTCAGCGCCAGTTCCTTGGATATCGTTCTTCTCTTGAGAATACGAGATACTTTCAGATACTTATCAATTCTCATTGTCTCTTAGCCTCCCTTGCTGCCTGGACTGCCTTAATAGCAATTTCCAGATCATCCTTACGTTTAGGAATACGAATAATGATGCACTTGTTTGTATAGCGCATGTTGATGTCTTTGGTGATCTTGCTGCACATTTCAAACAGCTTCACACCATCGACAGTGTCCGAATATTCCGCAGATAATGTAATATCCGTAAACATCTTCTGTTCACGATAGGACTGCACCATAGGATCAGATAATAACAGATCCAGTTCCTTCTTCTGGAACAATGCACTCACTTCACGCGGCAGTCGGCCATACTGGTCAATGACATCTTCCTGATAGTCAGACAGTTCCTGAGTAGATGCAACTGCATCAATCTTCTGATACATCGCCAGCTTGTCATAGTCATCCGAAGCAAAGTTCTCCGGAATATAGCTTGTCTTGCCAATATTGGCATGAGCTGTAGGCTCCGTTGTCTTGATCTCCGTACCTTCCTGCTTTGCCTTGATCGCAGCTTCCAGCATTTCCACATACATGTCGATACCGACAGTATCAATAAAGCCGGACTGGGAAGGCCCTAACAGATCACCTGCACCGCGGATGGTCAGATCTCGCATAGCAATCTTATAACCGCTGCCAAGCTTGGCGAATTCCTTGACTGCAGTTAAACGCTTCTGTGCAACTTCCGATAACTGGCGACGCGGCGGAATCATCAGGTAAGCATAAGCTACACGATCACTTCTGCCGACACGGCCTTTGATCTGATAGATCTGGGCAAGACCGAAGTCCTGCGCATTCTCAATCAGGATTGTATTTACATTTGGAATATCAATACCGTTTTCAACGATGGTTGTACATACCATGATATCAATCTCATGATCACTGAATCTCTTCATGTTATCTTCGATTTCATCACGATTCATCTGTCCGTTGACAACCCCGACACGTGCTTCCGGCAGCCAGGACTGCAGGTTACGGGCGACGTTATACATTTCCTGTACATTGTTATGCAGATAGAAGACCTGACCTTCTCTGGCCAGTTCCTTCTGAATAGCATCGATGATCAGACCCTTATTCTTTTCAACAACATAAGTCTGTACAGAATAACGGTTCAGCGGCGGTGTTTCCAGCTGTGACAGCTGACGAATACCTACCAGTGACATCTGCAGAGTACGAGGGATCGGCGTAGCACTTAAAGACAGTACATCAATACCGTTCTTCATTTCCTTGATCTTTTCCTTATGTTCTACACCGAAACGCTGTTCTTCATCTACGATCAGAAGACCAAGATCCTTGAAGACAACATCCTTGGAAAGAATACGATGGGTACCGATCAGGATATCTACTCTGCCTTCTTCCAGATCCTTCAATGTCTGCTTTACCAGCGGATCCGGAACAAAGCGATCCAGTACACGAATCGTTACCGGATATCCCTTATAACGATTGCGATAAGTCTTGAAATGCTGTTCTGCAAGAATCGTAGTCGGACATAATACCGCTACCTGCTTACCATCAGCGACAGCCTTAAAGGAAGCAATGACAGATACTTCCGTCTTGCCGAAACCAACGTCACCGCAGACCAGACGATCCATCGGCTTGCTGCTTTCCATATCCTTCTTGATATCAATGACTGCCTGCTTCTGATCCGGTGTCAGTTCATGCGGGAATTCATTCTCAAATCTGCGTGACATCTCTGTATCAGGTTTGAAAGCATGACCGATATGTGTTTCACGGTTGGAGTACAGATCAATCAGACGGCCGGCAATGTTTTCAACATTGGCCTGCAGTTTCTTCTTGGTCTTCTCCCATTCACCGCTGCCCAGCTTATTCAGACGAGGCACAACTCCTTCTCTGGATACAAACTTACGTACCAGACGGAACTGTTCGAGAGGTACCAGCAGTTCAGCATTGCCTCTGTATACAATCTTCAGGAAGTCTCTCTTTACTCCCTGTACTTCTCTGTTTTCAATATTCAGATACTGACCGACACCATAGGTCGCATGTACAACATAGTCCCCAGGCTGCAGTTCTTCGTAACCATGAATGACTTCAGCATTGCGGAACTTGTTATCATAACGACCGCGATGATGCTGTACTTCCAGTAATTCGTTAGATGTATATACATACAGATCATTGATACGGAAACCCTGATTGAAATCACTCAGATACAGATTGATACCTGTATCCGGTTCTGTATTCTCCGTCATCAGATGATAAGGAATCTGCAGTGCTACACATGTTTCCGCAGCACGTTCAAATTCCTTTTCGGATAAAGCCAGTACGTTCTTCTTTGAGCGATCGATCATACGCATACGATTCTCAAAGCTTTCGTTAGTCAGATGCAGTTCAGCAATATCAGAGATATTATCTGCAAACGGATCCACCTTGATACGCTTGCATCCCATCGCTGCACGATCCAGTTCATGCCATACAGCATACTTCGGCAGCATCTTTCCTTCCTGAACCATTTCCTGAATATAGATGATCGTATCTTCATTCAGACGCTTCACATTCTCACGAACACTCTCTTCATCCGAAAGAATAATCGTAGGATGATCCATGTAATGCCAGATACCAGCAGTCTGCTTCAACAGAGCCATGTAGTTATACATGGAATGTTCAAAGACATGCTGTTCCATCGCTGCAATATCACTTTCGATCACACCGGCAATGGCAGGGTTATCGATTCCCTTTACAATCTCATGCGCTGCTGCACTGATTTCAGATACCTGAGCATCCGTAAAGATCACTTCCGATGCAGGGACAATCTCTGCTTCATTAATACTTTCGATTGTCTTCTGTGTGGAAATATCAAAGAAACGAATAGAGTCAATGACAGTATCAAAGAACTCAATACGAATCGGATTCTCATAATTGATGGAATAGACGTCGACAATACCGCCTCGTACCGCAAAGGTCAAAGGCTGGTCAATATGTGAAGTCTGCTGGTAGCCGCCGGCAATCAGTTTCTCTCTGATCTCATTCATCTTCATGTCCATATCTACCTGCAGATGAATGCATCCCTTACGGAAATCCTCAGGGAACGGCAGATGTCTGAGCATCGCACTGGGACAGGTAATAACCAGCTGATTGGGATTCTTCAATAATGATGCCATCGTCTCCACTTTGACTGCTGTCATTTCCGGAGAAGAGGCAATTGCTTCTACACGCAGAGACTCGTCCGCGCTGAAAAGCGCACACTCATCTTCACTGAGGAGTACGGAGACTTTCTCATAAAGACGCTGTGCGTTGTAAAGGTTCTGTTTAATGACAAGCAAAGGTCTGGGGTTGTGACGATAAGATGCCGCCAGTACCAGTGCTTCCTGAATCAGAGACTGTACCGGCAGAGGGCTCTTGTTCTGATCCAGTTTTCTAACTGCTCTGTTATCCTGCAGAGCATTCTGCAGCCATACAGGCATGCCATTACGATTTGTGGTAATAAGACACCTTCTCTTTCCCGGTTATTTCTTCTTGATGTTGTACTTGGACATGACATTGTCGACAGTGTCATATGCCCATGCATAAGCCGCATCGGCAGCTGACTTCAATGTCTGGTTGAACTCTTCCTGTTCAGCCTTCGGAACCGGGGAAAGAACCCAGTCCGGAACATTCTCATGTACACCACGTTCACTGTGTCCAACACCGATACGTACACGACACAGTTCGTTTGTTCCAAGACAGTCGATGATGGACTTCATACCCTTCTGACCACCTGCAGAACCCTTCTTGCGGATACGCAGAGAACCAACAGGCAGATCCATATCATCATGGAGAACAAGGATGTCCTCCGGATCAATCTTGTAGTATTCGACGGCCTGCGATACTGCAGAACCTGAGTTATTCATATATGTCTGCGGCTTCATCAGCAGCACAGCCTGTCCTTCGATGCGGACAGTTTCCACAAAGGCATTCCACTTCTTAGTGGAGATACTTACACCAAGACGATCAGCCAGCAGATCCATTGCCAGGAAGCCGCTGTTATGTCTTGTACGTTCATATTCCTTGCCGGGATTACCAAGACCTACAATCAGCTTCATTCCTTGATCCCCTTGTTTTCAATGTGGTCTGTATACTGACCATTCACGATAATATCTTCAATATCCTGAGGCTTCAGTTCTTCGGCAGCAGGCTTCTCTTCTGTTTCTTCAGTTTCTTCCGTTACTTCATCTTCTGCATCAATGATGCCGGCAGAATCTGCAGGCAGTTCAATCGGCAGACTGAGGTTTCTGATCCAGCGATCACCGACACCGCTCATCATGAACTTGGCAATGATCGGTCTGCATTCTTCAAACTTATCTGTTTCACCATTGTCACTGTAGATCTGTGCAGACATGCATGTGATCAGATCCTTATATAAACCGATCAGACTCTTGGAATATCTGTATTCACCATATTCACCGGCAATGACCTTCTCATAGAAAGCAAGACCCTTGTCATCAACGTTATCGTAGAACTTATTGAATTCATTGTGCAGAGCCAATGTCAGCTGACCATCCAGAGAACCATCTGCATCCGCAATCTTCTTTTCGATCAGATCACGCAGATCCGCACGATCATCAGCCCACAGCATATTCGGAATAGCCAGCAGCAGATAGAAGAAGGAATCCTCATTTGCCTGGATATCATAGCCGACCTTGCTTCTTCTCATTAAAGACCACAGACTGATATCATTCAGTGTTTCTTCAAAGCCATCGTACATTCTGTTGTATGTCATACCCCAGAGCTTGATGATCTTGGCTTTATTCTCAAATTCAATGTCTCTGATTGTTGCAACGAAGTTATCAATACCATTGAAGAACTCTTCGGGATGTCTTACTGTCTGGATTACCTGAATCAGACGCTGATTCTTCTTCTGACGTCTGCCTACAGCAGAGAACTGTGTAATCATATAAAAAAGCAATATATATAAAACGATTCTAAACATTCATTTATCCTCCTGAAGTTCATTTGACATTATATCGTAAGATTTCCCCTTCGTATCAAAAAGCGCAACCAATATTCTTCTGCTATAATATCTCTGTTTTACATTCAGAACAGGAGACTAAAGATATGGACAAGAAAAAGAAAACCATCAGGCTGACCAATATCATTGCCGGACTTCTTGCATTCTTCGTATGCCTGCTCTTCCTTTCTCTATATGCCTTCAGCAACCGTGATGCGATTGCTGAAAAGGCTGCTGAGAAAGCAGCTGCCAATGTTATCGTCAAAACTCCTGATGAAACAACACCGGCACCGACAGCACTTCCTGATGAACTGATTAACACTTCCAGCAAGCTGATTCTGATCGACAAGACACATAACCTGCCCGCAGATTATGTACCTGCAAACCTGACGACACCCTACCTCAACTCCTCTGCCGATGTCATCGAACTGGAAGAAGAGTGTGCTGAACATGCCAAGGCAATGAAGAAAGCTGCTGAGGAAGCAGGTGTACAGCTGATTGTTTCTGCCGGATACGTCGACTACAGTACACAGCAGGATATGTATGAAGGCATGGTCAATCTGATCGGTGAAGCTAAGACAGCATTAAGACTTCCCAAAGCAGGCTACTCTGAACATCAGACAGGTCTTGCCATCGACTTTACATATGATGCTTCCATCACTCAGCCCAGCAACGAGGATTTCGAAAACAGCGATACCGGCAAATGGCTGTATGAACATGCACATGAATACGGCTTCATCCTCCGTTATCCTAAGGACAAGGAAAGCATCACCGGCTATTCCTATCAGCCCTGGCATTACCGCTATGTAGGCAAGGAAACAGCAGATGCGATGTATGCAGTATCCCCTGATTACACATTCGAAGAATACTACGGCATTGCCGCTAAGAAAGAGAACTGAGTGCTCCTGCATTCAGTTTTTTCTATACTTTCATATATACAGGAAATCGGCAGTTTCCCTGCATTTTTGAAATTTCCTGATCCATTCTTTGTACAAATTCAGAAGCGCTTACAGAGAACACCTTTTTTTCAGCGATTTTCCTTAGGTTTGTTGACAATTCATCACTCACCGCATATTATGGTATAGCGTTTGTTTTCACATAAAAATTGGAGGTGGCAAATATGAAGAGAACATATCAGCCTAGCAAAAAGAAGACTAAAGCCACACATGGCTTCAGAGCACGTATGGCTACACCCGGTGGCCGTAAGGTTATCAACAGAAGACGTGCTAAGGGAAGAAAGGTCCTGTCTGCTTAAGAACCACCGAACGGTGGTTTTTTTTCACATTCTATGAAGAAGAGAAACAGAGTCCGCAAGTCACAGGAATTCCAGAAGATTATCCATCAGGGCAAAAAGGCTGCTGACCGTCACTTCGTACTCTATGCCGTTCCGAAAGCAGAAAAACAGGCGAGAGCAGGTGTAACGCTTTCAAAAAAGATCGGCAATGCAGTCGAAAGAAATAAGATCAAGCGCCAGGTTCGCATGATGTGCCAGGATCTGATTGACTTCGAAAATGCTTCTAAAGACATCATTCTGATTGTACGTTTCGGCTATAAGGATGCTTCCTTTGAGGAGAATAAAAATAGCTTGGAAAAACTGCTTTCAAAAGCTACAATTAGATAGTTCTACGTAATTATTTATATATAAGGAGAAGATATGAGACTTACCCCTCGCACAAAGAAACTTCTGACGGTTGTAGTACTGCTGATCGCAGTATCCGCACTGTCAGGCTGCTCCGTCCCTCGTGATGAAGCAGGTAATATTGTACAGATTACTGCTGACACAACTCTGGGTAGTGTTATTTCCAACGAAAACTGGTTCAATGCATTCCTCGTATTCCCGCTGGCAAAGCTGATCAACGTTCTGTCTCCGATGGCAGGTGTTGGTGCAGGTATTGCGATCGTAACAATCATTGTTAACGCACTGCTCGCTGCTGTAACAATGAAGTCCACAATCGCTGCTCAGCAGATGCAGATGATTCAGCCTGAAATCGAAAAGATCAACAGAAAGTATGAAGGCAGAGATGACGAAACATCCAAGATGCGTCAGGCTAACGAA
>JAZUHS010000088.1:0-11207 GCA_045641845.1 Bulleidia sp.
ATGTTCCGTTACTTCGGTCCGTTCTCCGGCGGTATCCCGGATGCTGATCCTGCGAACTATGATCTGAAAGAAATGAAAAAGGATGTATTCTATCTGACAGCCGGCAACGTGGATATGGCTTACTCCAACGGCGGCGGCTGGGATATTGAAATGCTGGCAGGTCTGTTTGATGACTGGGGCATTGAATATACTCTGGATCGTCCCTGCGGTGGTCATGACTGGTATGTATGGAGAGAATCCTTCACTAACTTTGCAAAGGACTACTGCTGGACTCTGGATGAATGTGATCTTGTTCCCGGTGTTACAGTCGGTGATCAGAATGAAAACGGTACATTCAACGTAACATTCACATATGAAGCTCCTCGCGGAACTACAGAAGTATCCATGATCGGCAACTTCCAGTTCTACACAGCTGATGAAGTAGAAGCTTATGTCAAGGGTGAAGAATTCAAGACATATGCTCCTGAAGAATACGCAGACGGTATGTGGAATACTGGTTATGACGTTGCTGCTTATGGTTACAAGAACATTGCAATGGAAAATGTAACAGGCAACTGGTGGACAGTAACTCTGCCTCTGCCCGGCACTCAGTACTTCTATGACTTCAATGTCACAGATGCTGAAGGCAATACAGTAACAGTTAAGGATCCTGCTAACATGCCTTTCGCTAACAACGGTGCAGACTCCGGTCATTCCCTGGTTTACGTTGGTGATCCTGAAAACTGCCTGCCTGGTCAGGAGTATGTATATCCTCTCGGCAATCCCGAAGGTACTGTTGAATATGTAGACTACACAGACGTAGAAGGAAATCCCCGCACAGTCGGTGTATATCTGCCTAATGGTTTCGATGCGAGCAAGGCATACAGAACTCTGTACCTCTGCCATGGCGGCGGCGGCAACGAAGTTGAATGGTTCAACATCGGTTCTGCTAAGAACATCTTCGATAATCTGATCGCTGATGGTGAAGTACTGCCTACAGTTGTTGTTACAATGAACAATACTGTATACAACTTCGAAAAGGGTGCTTCCGTAAAGAACATCACAGACGTACTGATTCCTATGATGGAAGAAAAGTACGGCGTATCCTCCAAGCCTGAAGACAGAGCGATTGCCGGTCTGTCCTCCGGTGCATCCGTAACATGCCAGGCTGCTCTTGAAGCAAATGATGTATTCAAGTACTACGGTATCTTCTCTCCGTCCAGAACTCTGAACTTCATCAAGGATGCTGAAGGCAACAACACAGTTACAGATGAACAGAAGGCAGCATTCAAGAATGCCATCAAGTACTATGTATCTGTAGGTGCATTCGACAGCTTCGTAAGAAGAGATGTCAACGTTGACGTACAGGCGGAACTGGAAGCTGATGGTGCAGACTCCGACTTCTTCTGGAAGCCGGGTGCTCATGACTGGGGCGTATGGAGAGACCAGCTGTCTCAGTTTGCCAAGGACTATCTGTGGACTGCAGCTGAAAATGCTGCTCCTGAACAGCCTGCAGAACCCGTTAAACCTGAAAAGCCTCAGACAGGTGTCAATACAGGCGATGGCTTCAATGGCGGAATCCTGGGCGGTATGATGGCTGCTGCTGGTGCTCTTGCAGTAGGCGCATGGTTCGCTCTGAAGAAGCACTAAGCATTTCCGTGATTCACTGAACAACTGATTCATGAAGGGCTGTACTGCTGTATGCGGTACAGCCTTTTCACATTAAACAGAAGGGGAAACGATAAAAAAGAAAAGGGGAAGACTGATACTTTGATCAGGCAGTCTTCCTCTTTTCAGTACTTATGTGAATAATCAATGAGACTCAGTGGACTTGCCGGAAGACTTTGCTTCTTCCATTGTGGCAATACCTGTTTCTGTAAGTTCAGCTGTATCCTTTACAGGTGTATATCCTGCATGTTCTGCAGCTGCTGCACCGGCAAGCCGGCCGGAAGTCAGAGAGAAGCCAAGACCTACACCTTCTACAGCCTGATAGCCGCCGATGGAGATACCGGATACGTTGTTGCCGGTTGCGTAGAGACCTTCGATGACCTTGAAGTCAGGTGTCAGTACTTCCAGCTTTTCCGTTGTATTGACGCCGCCCAGAGCACCAAGAACACCGGCATGACCCTTTGTTACATAGTAGGGACCATCGCCTACAGAATATACCAGACTTTCTGCGGACTTGCCGAATTCTTCATCCTTGCCGTTTGCGACATAGGAGTTGTATGCTGCGACTGTTTCCTTGAGATCTTCCGCATCACAGCCGATATATGCTGCAGCTTCTTCCAGAGTAGCAAATACACCGCCTTCGCCTGCTTCCTGGAGAGCCTTGAAGTCAGCGTCCCATACTTCCTTTTCGATCGGAGCATGATAGATTGTTGCATTGCCGTTTTCATCAATGATACCGAAACGATCCCAGTAGTGTACCCATGTACCTGTGTCATGCTGTGTTGTATCTGTCCAGCGGTCTGCTGTTGCCTGGTCAATGATTGTATAGGCAATACCGCCCTGAGCTACAACAGAACCTGTAAAGTCTACTGTATCCTTTAACAGATCTTCATTCATGAATCTCTTGCCGAGGCTGTTTACCCAGAGAATCGGTGTATTCAGTGTTACCTGACCGACCTGCTGTACATCTGCACCGACGATATCCACGCCATGATTCATTGTCAGCAGTTCACCCTGAGATGCACCGGCATTCCACATCATGTCAACACCGGGTCTTTCCGCACCTGCAAGTACCATTGCATTCTTATATACTGTTTCTCCTAATGTCTCTGTCATCAGCTTCGCATTGCTTGCAAAAGAACCTGTTGCGACAATGACGGACTTTGCATTGACTGTCAATGTACCGCCATCTGCCTTTGTGCAGTTAGCACCTGTAACGGCACCGTTTTCATCAACGATCAGTTCATATGCTTCTGTAGAATAGCGTACATCAACGTTATTGATTTCCAGTGCTTCGCCAAGATATTTGAAAGGCTCTGCGTTGTTCCATCTGTGATAAATGACTTCCTGATCGAAGTGGGCAATCTGCTGAGGTGTCTGAGACAGGAAGAACTTAACACCATGATTCAGCATATAGCTGATGGTATTCTTTGCTTCGCTGACAAATGTACGGATCAGCTTGGCATTGCCAAGGTAATTATTGTGCGCCTGCATGTAGTCATACCAGTAGGCTTCATCTGTTGTTTCACCTTCAGGATAACGATCTTCCTGCAGTACGGAACCAACGGCAAACATACCCTGTGCCGCATTGCCGAAACCGCCAAGTCCTTCGGTAGCTTCTACACCGATGACGGAAGCGCCGGATTCTGCTGCCTTGATTGCCGCCACTGTTCCGGAAGCACCCATACCGATGACAAGAACATCTGCTTCTGCTGTTTCCGCTTCACCGGCTTCAGCTTCTTCCTGAACAAAGCCGGCCTGGTTCATGCAGTCTTCAACGGCTGTTCTGACTGCATCTCTTGTTGCTGTTGCACCGGAAACGACATCGATATTGCCGCTCTGCGCTTCGACAACTTCCCTGGCAAGATCATCTGCGGCTGTCTTGCCGAAGCCTTCGGTCTGTGTGGAGGCGTCCACCTTGCAGTTGGTGATTCTGCCTTCACTTACTGTAATTGTGACAACTACATCACCACCGCCGAACCCGGCGGCAGTACTTGTGTATACCCCATCCTGTACACCCTCTGTTACTGCAGAAGATACGGAAGAGGCTGCTGTGCATGCTGTCATGGAAAGCGCCATTGCTGCAGCTGCACATACTTTCATAAGCTTATTCATCTGCTTATCCTCCCTTGTGAGTAAATATTAATTTCACATCTCAGATGTCACAATGTTGTACACTTTTGCGGAAAGTGTTGTAATCTTATGCCATGAAGCTTGAATATGATGAAGAATACAACACTTTATACTGTAATGAACAATCTTACGGGAATACTGTATACCTGACGATTCTCAAAGCAGAAAGAGAAACTGTTATCTCTCTTCGTAATCAGACGATGCGCATGTATCCCGGGGACATTATTCTCTGCCGAGAAAACATTCCCTATGAAAGTGAAGAGGGTACTCTGCATGCGATCTTCTGCCCCAGGGAATTCTTCGACAGTCTTTTCTATTCACAGATTGCCGACTGCCGGATCCTGTATGAATTCATGAGTGCAGAAGTAACTCATGATGAATATCTCTATTTCCATCTGGAACAGCAGGTTGACTGCATCCGGTTCCTGTCACTTCTGGAAGATGAACTGAAGAGGGATGATATCTATAACGGAAAACTGCTGCGTCTGATGATGGTAGGTCTGTTTACATGCCTTGATCGAACAAGAAGTTCATCCCTGATCGTACAGCAGAGCACAATGATTTCCGATAACCGCTTCGGCATGCTGATGAAGTATATCGGCGAGAACTATGCTGTGTGCACACTTGGTGATCTGGCCAGACGCTATGGCTATCATCCGGATTATCTCAGTACACGTTTCAAGATCATTACAGGCATGACCTTCTCTGAAAAACTGCTGGAGATACGACTGACGGAAGCAGCGAACCTTCTGCGCAGCAGTGAACTCCGTATTGAGGATATTGCCTTATCCGTAGGCTTTCAGGATAAAAGCTGGTTTATTAAAAAGTTCCGCGAAAAGTTTGAGATGAATCCGTCTGTTTACCGCAGAAACTATCGCAATGGCGTACATTGATACGGAAGAGCATTCAGAGGATGAATCAATTACTGATTACAGGCAGAGTTAAAAAAGTGATATACTGCTTTGGCTGTATCCTTCAGTTTCTAACTGAAAGGATCATAATGGAAAGGATTTACTATGGAAGAGAATTTCTTTGAGAAAGACAGTATTCTGAAGATCTATCTGACACTGGCACTTCCTGTTGTCTTCAACATGGTCATTACCATTGTCTATAACATCGCAGATACTTACTTCATTACCAAAACAGGCAACCTGAACATTGTTGCCGGTGTATCCCTTGGTGCACCCATCTTCATGATTCTGATGGCCTTAGGCAATGTCCTGGGTCAGGGCGGATCCTCCCTGATGAGCCGTCTGATCGGACAGAATGATACCGACAGTACATATCGTGTATCTTCCTTCTGCTTCTATGCCGCTATGGGCATCGGCTTTATCATGATGGCACTCATGGTAGTACTGCAGAAGCCGTTTCTGACACTGCTTGGTGCAACTGCAGAAACATATGAATATGCATGGCAGTACTACATTGTGCTTGCTTTCGGTGCACCGATTGCTGCATTGACATTCGTGCATTCCAACATCCTGCGCTGTGAAGGTCTTGCTTTCCAGTCCATGATCGGTTCCGTATCCGGTACTGTCACAAATATCATTCTTGACCCGATCTTCATCTCCGTCTTTGGCTGGGGTGCCTTCGGTGCGGCATTAGCTACCATCTGCGGCTATGCAGTGACTGTAATCATTCTCCTGTATATGGTGAAGACAAAGTCAAAGTATATTTCCATTAATCCTAAAATGATGTTTGTTAACAGCAAGCAGCTGACGGATATTATCACCATCGGTGTTCCTGCCGGTCTTACGAACATTATGTCTTCTGTATGCACAGTCCTGATCAACCAGAACCTGCTTCCTTACGGCAATGACAAGATTGCCATGATGGGTATTGTCATGAAGGTCATGATGATCGGTCAGCTGGTTCTTGTAGGCTTCTCCTTTGGCGGAGCTCCGATCATCGGCTACTTCTATGGTGCTAAGAACAAGGCCAAGCTCAAGCAGCTGGTACGCTTCTGCTATGGCTTTGAAGTAGGCCTTGGTGCTGTACTTCTCTGTATTCTGTTTGTTCTCAAGACTCCGCTGCTGAAAGCATTTGTCACAGATGCAGCACTGCTTCCTGTTGCACAGCAGATGATGCAGAGACAGATCATCGGTCTTCCTTTTGTCGGTGTCGTACTGATGACTACCATCTTCTGTCAGAGCATGGGCAAGGCACTGCCTTCTCTGGTACTGTCCTTATCCAGACAGGGCATTGTCTTCATCGCTGTCATCCTGCTGTTAAGCTCCGTATGGGGCTATACAGGTGTCATCTCTTCCCAGATGATCTCCGATATGACTTCCGCGACAATCGCAGCCGGAATCTTCCTGCTGGTCATCAGAAGAGAAATCGCAAAGATTGCCTGACTTCTTGGAGCAGTATTCCTTACGGGTACTGCTTTTCTTTATGCTTTGAAGTACAAAACATGCTCATAAGAGCAGAAGGCATTACAATAGTGTTCAGTAAAAAGTTGAGGAACAGTTATGAACAAAGTGGAAATCAGGGATCTTCTTGAATTTGAGATTCCTTCAAATCTTCAGTATTCCGAAAGTGGTAAATACCTTGCCTTTGAAACCGCAAAGGCAGACGGAAAGGGCTACATGCATTCTGTATTTGTTGTAAAGGAAGGCAAGCCTGTACGTATGACCTACGGTGTGGATACAACTCTCATCGGCTGGGTGGATGATCACACATTAGCTGTAAAGAGAAATGCAAAGGAACATCGTGAAGGTACGATGGATGTCTTTTATCTCGATGTAAACGGTGGTGAGGCAAAGTATGCCGGTACACTTCCTTTAGCATTGCGCGGCTTCATGAAGGCAGGAGAAGGCTATGTTGCCTTAGGTACCGTCGACCGCAGAGACCCGGATGCGTATCTCGATGATGCTGAAACAGCAGAAAAGAAGAAAGCAGCAGGGGAAGAGGAAAAGGACTATGAAGTCCTGGATGAGCTTCCTTACTGGTTCAACGGAAAGAACTTCACCAATGGCAACCGTACAGCTTTATTCATGATCAAGGGTACAGAAGTAAAGAGAATCACCGATGCCAGTACCGATGCCGGCAGCTATACAGTCAAGGGAAACACACTGTACTACACAGCTGAGACATGGAATGGTGTAATGAAGCATGAACAGAAGCTCTATGCCTGTGACCTCAATACAGGCTCTGTAAGCTTAGTCTATGAACAGGATGGTATGACATTCACCAATGCCTTTGTGATGAACGGAGAGGCTTATATCTTCGGTACAGACCATAAGGCCTATGGTACCAACCAGACCCCTGACTTATGGCGTATTACCGATACAGGACTGGAGCTTGTAATGAAGGCAGAACTGTCCTTACGCAGTACGGTAGGTTCCGATACTGCCATGGGTGCAGGCAAAGGCAATACTGTAGAGAATGATCATTACTTTACATTAGTGACAGTGGAAGATCATACCGAGATCCGCATGTATGACAAAGACTTTGTCTATGAAACAGTGTACAGTGATGCCGGCGCCATCTCCTGTCTTGATGCAAAGAATGGAAAGCTGGCCTTTGTACATGAAACAGAAGAAGCACTCTATGAAGTCTATGAGAAGGACAATACAGGCGCTGTAAGACGTATTACTGATCTGAATGATCAAGTACTCAAAGATAAGTATATTGCCAAAGCAGAGCGCCTGGATTACGTCTCACAGGGTCTTGATCTGCATGGATGGGTGCTGAAGCCTTTCGGATACGATGAAACAAAGAAGTATCCGGCAGTCCTGGATATCCATGGCGGTCCGAGATCCGTCTATGGCACCAACTACTTCCACGAGATGCAGGTATGGGCATCGAAGGGATACTTTGTCTTCTTTACCAACCTGAAGGGATCTGATGGAAGAGGCGATGAGTTCGCTGATTTAAGAGATCAGTACGGATTCATTGACTATGACAATCTGATGGATTTCACCGATGAAGTACTTAAGGCTTATCCTGCGATTGATGAAACAAAGGTATGCGTCACCGGCGGTTCCTATGGCGGCTATATGGTCAACTGGATGATCGGTCATACTGACAGATACTGCTGTGCAGCATCCCAGCGTTCCATTTCCAACTGGATCTCCAAATGCCTGATCTCGGATATCGGCCATCACTTCGATATCGAAGAGCAAGGTGCGACAGATATTCTCAATGATACGGAAATTCTCTGGAAGCATTCTCCTTTAGCCTATGCATCCAATGCCAAGACACCGACACTGTTCATTCACTCCGATCAGGACAGAAGATGTCCGCTGCCTGAGGCAATGCAGATGATGCAGGCACTGATGCTAAGAGGGGTAGAGACAAGAATGTGTCTGTTCCATGGTGAAAACCATGAACTCTCACGCTCAGGACAGCCTGCCCACAGAATCAGAAGACTGCAGGAAATGACGGACTGGTTTGATGCGCATACAAAGTAATTGAAAATACAGGCACTGTTCTTCTATAGAGCAGTGCCTGTATTGTTGCTTATGCTTCTTTCTTTTCGATTCTGACGACTGTACCGGAAACAATGACGGCGATCAGATCATTTGTAAAGCTTTCCAGCTCCATTCTTGTCCCGACAATCGCATTGCCGCCGCGCTGGATGGCCTGCCGCATCGCACGCTTCTGGCATTCTGCCTGAGCCTGATCAATCTTGGTACCGTACATGTCTGCTTCCATCCCGAAGGTGTCCGCAAGTGAGGCATTGAAGCCGGAAAAGAAACCTGTACCAAGGACAACTTCCGCAGAGATCACACCAAGATATTCTTTGATGGTGTAGCCTTCAAAGGAAGGAGTAGTAGTCATCATGCAGTCAATGTCTTCCGGCATTGTTAATGGAGACTTCTTTGCTTCAAACGTACTGTTATAGGCTTCAATGACTTCTGCAGGGAAGTCATTTTCTTCCAGTTCCTGCAATACCTTCTGCTGTGCTTTGTTTACTTCTTCCAATGATGCATATGCAGCACGGGGATTGTAGGAAGGGATTCTGGCATAGCAGTTATAGCAGATCGCCAGATCTCCTACGGTATTTGCGGTTGACAGCATTGTGTCTGCATTCCTGCCGCAGACTGCACACTTTCTTGCCATATGAATTCTCCTTTTTGATGAATTGATATACTGTTCTTTACATGTAGATCATAGCATTGTATTTCTTCCTGATCAGTATTGGTCCTGCTTATTCATAGATATTTAAGAATCTTCATTCTATTTACAGGGAATCCTGAGTTTTCCCGGTAACAAGGAAGTATGGAGGAAACAAGGATAATGAAAGATTACGATACACTCAGGATTACCGACGATTTCATGTTCAAGAAAGTACTGTCAAGTAATCCGGAGCTCTGCCGAAGGGTACTGGAAGCATGCATCGGCAAAAGCATAGATGAACTGGAATACATCGAACCGGAATATTCCATCAAGATTACAGAAGAGAATCATGGTGTTCGCTTTGATGTTCTTGCGATGAACGGACAGGCGATCTTCTCTGCGGAGATGCAGAATGAGAAAAATGATAATCTGGCGAAACGTTCCAGATATTATCATTCTGAGATTGATTCTCATTATCTCAGGAAAGGAAAGATGTACGAAGATCTGAAAGATGCTTATGTAATTTTCTTCTGTAATTTCGATTATTATAAGAAGGGCAAATCATATTACAGATTTTGTATGAGAGAAGAGGAAGATCCAGGACTTGAAATGAATGATGGTCAGGAAACAATTTATCTGAATTTCAATACTGCTACATACAGCAAAGAGACAGCAGAACGGATGAATCAAGATGATGCTGATCTTAAAAATCTGATGCTGTATTTTCATGGTGAACTGCGTCATAATGAACTTGTAGAAAAGATGGAGAATGCCGTACAGACGGTTAAGGTCAATAACAACTGGAGAAATGAGTTTATGACACTGGAAGAAATGAAGAAACGTGAAAGGGAAATCGGCATAGAAGAAGGCATCGAGATAACAAAAATGAAAGTAGCACTTAATCTCATCAACAATACTTTGATGACAGATGAAGAAATCTCTTGCAATTCTATGCTGCCTGTAGAGGAAATAGTGAAGCTGCGTAAAGAAGCACTCTGATTCAGAAACTGTGGATCTCTGCAGCTTTGTTTTCTGGTGTATTTAAAGCGATGTCCGGATATCTTCGGATATCCTTTTTATTTACACCTGGGGTTTCAGCTGAAAAGGCTGTCATCCAAATGAAAACGACTGCCGAAGCAGTCGTGAAGAAGAATCAGCTGAACATGGAATCTGGCCTGCGCTTTAAGAGCAGGAAGTGAAGAAGATCAGCTGTAAGAGAAGAGAGACTGTCAAAGAGAGGACTGTTCTCGTACAGCTCGAGGATGGCGTAGGGATCCTCGTAGATGCAGGGGATGCGGCAGTTAGCCAGTACAGCGCCATAGTCACGTACAGGGTACTCAACCTCATCGAGGGAAGCGATCTCGTCAGCAGTCAGCTGGTAGTAGCTGCTGTAAATGAAACCGGCATCGAGATCAATGGCAACTGGGAACTCGGAGATCCGCATCATCTCTGCATTCCATTCGTCGTCATCACGGCTCAGGAATGCCTCCTGATATCCAGGATCGGCAGATAAAGCAGATACCGCAATCGCTTCATGGAAGAGCTCTTCGAAGGAAGCGTTCTCATAAAGGTGAGCGAAGACCATGCGGCCATTGAGAAATACACTAATTGAAGATCTGTCAGTCATAGTATTAATCCTCCTTACTGTCAAACCTAAACCTCAATGCTTCCTTGGTACGCTGCTTCTTATGCAGAAGGTCACGGCGTACTTCACCGGAAGTTTAAAAAGAGGTCAGTTTACACAAGCGAACATCACAAAAAGTGATTGCTGTGTTTTCTGACCTCGGTCTTGTTCTCGGTTGTGATTACAGTATATATGATGCATTTCTGCAGTCAAGCAGTTTAGAATATCTTAAGAAAACTCATGCAGGGCAATGATGGACTAAACACAATGCATCAGAAGAAACAGAATGCCTGCATGCAGATAATTAAGAATTGCTGCAGAAAATATCACTGCAGACTATGTTAAGTTTGGAGAATAAGGACATACACTCATTCTGATTCCAGGGAGACTGAACGCGACAGCTGAAGCAGGTATGCCGGCATAACTTCGCTGTAAGGATCTGGTAATTGAATGTGTACCTGAACAGGAAATCACTAAGCATATAGCCCTATCAAACGGTTTCTCTTATACAGGCAGGATTGATCATCTGGATGTCTACAGACGAGGATCCCGAAAGGGGACTGCTGAAAGGGGAGAGTCATGCATGATCAGGGTTCTACATGACACATTTCAACATTCGGTTGCTGTACATGATGACAGCAGTATTCATTTCTGATTGTGTGCACTGCATCACGAATCTGCTCTTCAGTTTAGTTATGTGAGATGGCTTCAACATAATCTGCTGACAATGAGAATGATT
>JAZUHS010000089.1:0-19961 GCA_045641845.1 Bulleidia sp.
CGGATACTTCAGCGAGTGCTGTATCGGAAGATACTGCAGTTACGGAAGTCTTTGCAGAAGAAGAGATTGTTACCGTATCTCCTTTGTAAAAGCTTAAAGGCACTTCTTCCATGAAGATACTCTGTGAAGCTTTCTCAATAACAAAGGTCTTTTCTGCAGTACCTGTATACTCTCCCTTACCTGTAACAATGACTCTTGCCGTACCTGCTGTGTCAAGCGTCCATGCGGCATTCTCTCCGCATGTACCTTCACTGATGATTTCGGGTATATTCCCTATATCCTCTGATGAAGTTTCCGCGCTTACGGAGACAGGCATAAATATCATGAATACAAATAGTATGAATCGAATGATCTTCTTCATATTCCCTCCCGGTCACTGCTTGTGATGATGTGATGTATTGTATAATCTACTATAGTTCCATTCACGGATATTCCTGTAGAATCCAATAAACAATCCAAGTTATAATACATGCAGGAGAACCCTATTATGACAAAGAAATACACATGTCTTACTGCAGTTCTTGCCCTGCTCCTTGCAGGATGTTCCTCTTCCGGTTCCGCAGGAACACCCGTCGGTACCAATGCAGGCTCCATGCAGGAAAAGGAACCCGAAGAGGAAGAAATCCTCTATCCCATCCGTCACTATACCTTCGAATACGATTACCAGGATGATTCCGGCTACGAGAAGTACGGAGAAGGCTTCTACAGTACAACAAAGAAACGCTGTGACACCTTCGAACATACCTTCACCGGCAACAACCTCGACGACCGTACCCGTGTGTTTGATGAAAGAGGAAACCTTCTGGAAGAACGTCTGGATCACTGGTACAAGCAGGACTATCTTCTGGAAATCACAAGATACAATGAAAACCATGATGAAACGGAAGCTCTCACTAAGAGTACCGGTGATGGTTATGTCTGTGCGGGAAGATGGGAATACAACGAGGACGGGGATGTAATCCGTTATGAGTATTACTACTCAAAGGATCTCAGTCTTGTGGACGAAGATAACATTACCTGGAAAGAGTATGAAAACATGGATCTGCAGTATACAAACGAATACGAATATGCAGTTCCCGGAAAGCTGATTCATTATAAGAAAACACCTTCCGACAATCCTGCTTATACCATCGATGCAGAAGAATACGAATGCACATATACCGCTCTTGATGACTACGGTTCCTATGAATACTACGACAAAAACGGAAAGCTGGAATATCGCAAAGTCTATGACAAAGACGGAAAGCTTCTGGAAGACGGCCGTTCTGTACTGACCTATGATGACCGCGGAAATGTAATCCTCATGGAAAGCAGCGGCGGCAAAACCGAATTCGAATTTGATGAGGAGAATCGTAAGATCCGGGAAACGGTTTCCAATCAATACTATTTCAGAGAAGAGAAGTGGGATTATCACGAAGACGAAAGCTTAACCTATACCAAAGAAACCTGTCACTACAGCGAAAAGGACGGTTCCGCTTACGACATGGCCCATGAAATCACGGAATACTCTGCCGACGGAAACAGTTATTTTACAATTTCAGAAAGCGGCAGAAACGCTTTGGAAAATGCTACTTTATATGCAAAGGAAGGCGAAACCTACAAAACATATAAGAAAGCTGTAAAGAACGATCAGGGTGAATACGAACAGAGCTTCGGCTACTGCAAGGAAGGTTCAGCTGTCATCAAGGAAGATGACTACCTGATCAGTAAAACAGAATATGAAAGATTCGGCATGATCAAGTGTGTGGAAACACTGACCTATACAGACTGATGAAAGGAAGCTTCGGCTTCCTTTTCATATTGTAGAAAGATTGCGAAAAGGCAATATACATTTTGTAATGCAATTCGCATCTATAACCCCTTTACGGGCAATAGTCCGTATTTTTACTGTCCGGCAGGACGCATCGAAATTCTTATAAGATCAGAAAATAGGGTATAGTGAATAAGAAGATAACAAGTGAGGTGAATTAAAAATATGAAATTAGCAGAAGCACTTCAGGAAAGAGCAGACCTGAACCGCAGAATTGAACAGCTGCGTATTCGTCTTTGCAACAATGCTGTATATCAGAAAGGTACAAAGACAACAGAAGACCCGAATGAACTTCTAACTGAACTGAACAGATGCTGTGAAGAACTGCAGACTCTGATTGCAAAGATCAATCAGGCCAACTGCAGAATTACAGTCAACGGCAGAACATTAACGGAAATGATTGCCGAGAAGGATGTACTGACCATGAAGATCAGTGTCTATCAGAATCTGATCAATGACGCTTCCCGCGGAGCCTACCGTGCCCGCAATACGGAAATTCTGATTCTCAGTGCCGTCGATGTACGTACACTGCAGAAGGAAGTGGATGCGATGTCCGCATCTCTGCGCACCTTGAATAATCAGCTGCAGGCCGCAAACTGGAGCGAAGAGCTCTGAGTAAGCCGGTAGTTCGAAAGGGCGGATATTATCTCGGCAGCGGAGAATGCAGCTGCACTCAGATGGAGGCCTAAGGACAGGCAGGGGTTCGAATCCCCCAGCATATTTATGTCCCGATTCCGTACATCTGCATTAACATCATGTATTGTTACTACCCGATATCGGCTTTCGAATGAGGGAGAGGACAGGGGACACCTGTAAGCTGAAAGGCTGCCTTGCACAATGCAAAGCAGCCTTTATTGTTTATTAGCCCAGGAATGACTGGATGAAGGTGAGTACAATCATGGAACCCATCATTAACAGGAATGCGATCATACCGGAGTTTGCCCACATATGCTTGGCAGTTGCCGGATGTTCGGGCTGACGCAGATGAATCTTTTTGAGATTAGCCAGCAGTAACAGGATACCGATAACGATCAGACCGATGATGAAGTAATCATACATTCCCTGCAGAGCCGCATTGCCGCTGCGGCTGATGTATCCGGCAGTAATGGAGCCCATGAAGTTGAAGCCCATATGCATGGCGATACTGTATTGAATCTTGCCGGACTTTACATAGACATAGGCAAGAACTAGACCGAAGGCAAAGGCATACAGAGACTGTACGAGATTGCCATGGAACAGACCAAACAGAACAGCGGAATAGAAGATCGCCTGCTTTTCACCAAAGGCACGAGTGCGGTCGATGATCAGCTTGCGGAAGACCAGTTCTTCCAGAATCGGCGCAGCGATGACCAGGAAGATCAGCTGCAGAACAATACTGTCTTCAGTCACAAATTCTTCAATGACATTGGTCATACCGGAGCCGAACATCTTAATCAGAATACTGTTCAGCAGCTCACCGGCAAAAGAACATGCATAAGCAAGACCACAGGCAATCAGGAAGCACTTGCCCAAGCGCAATAAGCCAAACGGTTCATGTTCGCCACCATCTACCTTGGGCTGACGGCTGATCCACCACATACCTAACGGGAAACCAATCAGATATAACGGCAGGAAGGTTACAAGATAACTGCCCACACCACCAGGTACCAGTTCTTCCGAGAAAGCGAAGTAGTAGATCATTGCGACCAGCTGGGTGATCGCACCAAGTACATACAGCAGCACCAGACCCCAGCCGATGCCGGAGAAGACGGAACTGATCGACATTCTGCTGTTTGCATAAATAGCCAATGTTCCTTCCTTAGGTTCCAGCATTTCCGCTGTTAACAGCAGGAAGATCAGACTGACGATCATATTTACAAAGATGGCAAGCATGGCAAAGATCACCACATGCTCTGTAGCAAAGCCGACCGCAAGCAACACAATATCCGGAAGCATTCCGAAATACATGAACATCACCTGCATGGTCTGCTTGATGGTTGTACTGCCCTGCGCCGGAATGGAGATATCCATGAAGGCACCTGTACAGATCGCAAACATATATGCACTCATTAACAGTACCAGACTGCCTAAGGCATAGAGCGGATTCTTCAGGAAGACAATTGTCAGTAATGCCACTGCCGGCAGAAGATCCAGCAGACAGTTCAGCATCCCGCCGAACAGCGCCCAGAACAGCTTGGAACCGGTAGAGTCCGGAGACATGCGGAAGGTGTTGGTGTTGATATCTTCACCTAAAGGATTGGAAATGGAACGGAAGAAACACATTGCCCCAAGGATTGCGATACCGGCAATAAAGCCGTCAAAGTGGAAGACAAGCCTGCCGAAGACGGCAATGACTGCAGCTGTAAACAGATAAGTATCACAGGTCTTGGTGAAGTAGTGCAGGAAAGCAAAGCGGAAGCGGGTATGCAGGGCTTTGTGCATGAACATGGAAGCACCCATACCATAGCGGAAGCCATCCTGACCACGTTCTGCACGATCCGGCTTTTCCTTCTTACCTTCCTTCTTCTTTTTTCTGACATTGGCAATGATGGAACCTTTCTCCTGCATTGCCTGCTGCATCTGCGCAATCTCTTCTGACTTGGTCATGGCATCTTCATAGAAGTCTGCCTTGAACTGCCAGATCAGATAAGTGATCACGACCATGCCGACAATCAGTACTGCTGTCCATACCAGGGCCATACCAAGATTGCCTGAGAAAACATAATACATAGCTGCCTTGATCCAGCCTGCAATCGGCAGAACTCTCAGCATCGGCATGGAGCCCATGGAAAGCAGTGCCGGGAACAGTTCCATACCTGTTGTTTTCCAGTACAGCGAAAAGGATAACGGTGCCGCAAGAATCAGTGCATAGACAGCAGTCTTGACATACTTCTTATATTCAGGATGCGTAGCACAGAACATGTAAATAAACAGCTGTGCAAGCATACCGAAGCCTACGGCAAAGAAGATCGTCAGGAAGAACAGCACAACACCAGGTACAGTCAGCTGTGCGATGTGAAGCATGTTAGGCATGTAGACTGCACTGTAGAAAATCATCAGAAGCAGGATACTGCCAAGCTTTGTCATCAAACGCATCATCAATACAGACTGCGGTTTCATCGGAGAAGAGAACAGAGCATTGACATCTGCCATCAGGAAGATCTTGCCGCCGCTTTGATCGGCAGTAAAAGCAAACATGATGATAATCAGAAGCACACTGACTAATGTCACTCCTTCAATGATCTGCGCCAGCGTAAATGTATACTCCGTCCCATCTTCAGAACGGAACGTCAGACCGGTGCGGTCAACTTCAATGACCTCATCTTCCACTGCAATGATGTCTTCATTCTCTCCCTGCGGAAACTCCTGCACATAGAGATCATATTCATCCGGATAGTACAGGTCATCACTGTAGGTGGACATATACAGATCATAGTCAATATATGTCATGGCATAGCTATGATCAGAATCATCCGTCACATAGACCCAGGCAACACCCGCGGTATCACGGTAGATCGAGGAAATCTTCAGGTCCTGCGTCAGCTGACGGCCATCTGCAGTATATCCTTCTGCAGCTTCCTGCAGTTCGATGCATCTGTATGCATCTTCTTCATATACATAGAAGTAATTGTTTTTATAGTTCTTATAGCGAAGATAGACTTCACCTTCATCATCCAGATAGCGTCCTGTCGCATTGCCATTATCATCTACTTCAGCAGTATAGGCACTGCTTTCCACTTTATCCATGACCATGGCAGAACCAAAGCCAATGACAATACCCAGAACCAATGAACATGCCACAACGATCATTACCCATGTCTTGAACAGTTTACGGATCTGATTGATGAATGTATGGAAAATATAATAACCAAACATCCGCATAGGTTATTCCTCCCTGAGACCTTCTGTTACAGAGAAGAAGAGATCTTCCAGACTTCCTTCACCCAGTTCATCACGAGTCACATTGGCACGTACCGTACCCTTCTGCAGAATAATCGCACGATCCCAGAGCATATCCACACTGTCGATGATGTGCGTACTGATAAGCAGTGTCTTACCCTGTGCACGCATCTGTTCGATCATATCTTTTAACATCTTGATCGCATGCGGATCCAGACCGATCATCGGTTCATCCAGAAGCAGGATATCAGGATCAGGAAGCAGACCCATGCAGATGTTGAGTTTCTGCTGCATACCCTTGGAAAGTTCATCACCGAACTTCTTTTTCTTATCGGAAAGTTCAAATGTATCCAGCAGCATCTCACTGCGTTCCTTGTAATCCTTAAGACGATATACTCTCGCCAGGAATTCCATATGTTCATTCACCGTCAGATTCGGATATAACGCCGGCAGTTCAGGAATATAACCAAGCTTTTCGCGTACAGAAGGTTCCTTGGTCGTCAGACCTTCTACTGTTACGTTGCCTTCATACTTCAGAAAACCGATCATACCTTTCATCAGCGTACTCTTACCGGCACCATTCGGTCCTAATAGAACGTTGACACTGCCTTCCGTCAGTTCCAGATTAATATCATCACAGGCTTTTTCCTTGCCGTACTTCTTTGTAAAATGCTCTACTTTAAGCATATGTACCAACCTCCAAAAAGTGCTGTATTACAGCTTGCTTTTATTCTATACCCAAGGTATGCAGAATTATGCGTATGCTTACCGATTTAAGACCTTTTTCAGACACGGAAAAATGATAAAGCTCCAGGCTGAAAAATGCATGTTTCCATTTCAGCAACACAGAAAAAAGACGATGGTTATCAGCCATCGTCCATATCATCTATGAGAATCAGTATCTTTCGCCGAAGATCTTCATGAAGGCACGATAGTCACGTGTTGCCTTATCGCACCATGTATCGAATTCAGGATCTTCTACCTTCAGTTCAGGATTTTCGTCCATATACTTCAGATACATTTCAATACCCTTCTGCATGTTGATCAGGCATTTGAAGTCAGGAATATATTCCGAGATATTTCTCTTGGAGTACATGTTGGAATACTGCTTATCACCAACAATAGATTCCTTGAGATTGTACTTGGAAGAACGAGCCAGTGTATCAGAAGCGATATGAATGATCTTAGCTTCTCTGCCCAGCTGTCTTGCCAGTTCATTGTAGATCATGTCCCATGTAACTACAGCAGGATTTACCAGATTTACACTCTGACCGATTGTCTCTTCATTGCCGATCAGCTGTACAAAGTTATATGCAAAGTCATATGTATGCATCATATGCCAGATTGCCTTGCCATCGCCATGAACGATTACAGGCTTTTCATTCAGAATACGGGATACTACGCTCCAGCATGTCTTGCCCTTTACACTCAGAGGAACACGGTCATAGCCATATGTCTGGGAAGGTCTGACGATTGTTACCGGGAAACCATCCTTCTCATATGCTTCCATGAATACTTCTTCACATGCCTGCTTGGAACGGCCGTATGCAGAATATTCATTGCCCTGTGCAGAGTTTTCGTTGAGCCACAGTGTATCTTCATGATTGAGTGCTACGACTGTAGAAATAAAGACATACTGTGCTGTCTTGCCCTTGAAGACATCAATACGCTGCTTTGCCTGTTCCGGTGTATAAACAATAAAGTCAAGAACTGCAGCGTATTCTTCATCCTTTACCGCTTCCATCAGGGCTTCTGTATCATTCGCATCACAGACGATCTGCTTGGCACCTTCAGGGATTTCCTTATGACCTCTGTTTAATACTACAGTCTCAATTTCTTCATCCTTTGCCAGCATCTTTGTGATCGAAGAAGAAATTGTACCTGTACCTCCGATCAGAAGAATCTTTTTGCTTTCCATAATGTGCCTCCTGTAAATTGATATACCTTTATTTATTATAGAAAAAAACTTCTATAATGTCGCATAAAAACAGCACTTCTTTACTCTTAAACACTATTATTTAGTAATTTATTCATGATTTTCTGCATATAGTTTCATAATGATATCCCTTTACGGCCAAGGAAAAAGGAGTCCCTGTGAAAGAGACTCCTGTTCATGAATTAAGCCTGTGTGGAAATATAACGCAGAATGTTGGATGCATTCGCATATACAGCAGCGTTATCACCATCCAGCACGACCAGCGTAGGTGCTGTCATGACACCGAACTTCTCTGTCAATGCGACCTCTTCTTCCGCATCTACAACAGTATAGGCAAAGCCTGTGCTGTTGAGCTTTTCCTTGATCAGCCTGCAGTTAGGACATGTCTTGGTAGTAAACAGCAGATTCTTTGTATCCTCCGCATGCTTTACTTCCACAGGTGCAGGCTTGTCCTGAATGCTCTTAGCTGCCGCAGGATCCTCATTGATTGTATGGCACTTGCCTGCTTCAATCTCATAGGTTCTGCGGTCTCTGAATTCCTGCGCCTTACCGGCATTCCAGTTCTTTACCGGACGATAATAGCCGGTAATACGAGAGTAGACTTCTGTCTCTCTGCCGCACTTGGGACACTTCCATACTTCACCGGCAATGTAGCCATCATCCGGACATACACTGTAGGTCGGGCTGAGTGTGTAGTAAGGCAGTCTGTAGTTTTCGGAGATCTTTCTAACCAGAATCGCAGCACTTCTCCAGTCACTCAGACGCTCGCCAAGGAAGGCATGGAAAACAGTACCGGATGTATACAGTGTCTGTAAGCGGTCCTGAATATCCAGAGCACTGAAGATATCGTCAGTATAACCAACCGGCAGGTGAGAACTGTTTGTATAGTACGGTGTACCGTTCATGTTGGCTGTGATGATATCCGGATAATGTTCCTTATCATGCTTAGCCAGACGGTATGTTGTACTTTCGGCAGGTGTTGCCTCCAGGTTGTACAGATCACCATACTGTTCCTGATAATCAGACAGACGTTCACGCATGTGATTCAGTACCTTCTCGGCAAATGCCTGTGCCTTTTCATTTGTCAGATCCACACCGATCCACTTGGCATTAAGACCTGCTTCATTCATACCGATCAGACCGATCGTGGAGAAGTGGTTATTGAAAGTACCCAGATATCTCTTTGTGTAAGGATAGAGACCTGCTTCCAGAAGACGGGATACAACGGATCTCTTTGTCTTCAGGGAACGGGCACTGATATCCATCATATAGTCCAGACGTTTGAAGAAGTCTTCTTCATTCTTAGCCAGATAAGCAATACGAGGCAGATTGATCGTTACTACACCAATGGAACCTGTACTTTCACCGGAGCCGAAGAAACCACCGCTCTTCTTGCGCAGTTCACGAAGATCCAGACGCAGACGGCAGCACATAGAACGAACATCGCTGGGTTCCATGTCAGAGTTTACATAGTTGGAGAAATAAGGAGTACCATACTTGGCTGTCATTTCAAACAGCAGACGATTATTCTCTGTTTCAGACCAGTCAAAATCCTTTGTGATGGAGTATGTAGGAATCGGATACTGGAAGCCTCTGCCGTTGGCATCGCCTTCAATCATGGTTTCAATGAAAGCCTTGTTGATCATATCCATTTCCTTCTTGCAGTCCTTGTACTTGAAGGGCATTTCCTTGCCGCCGACAATTGCCGGAAGTTCTGCCAGGTCATTGGGAACTGTCCAGTCCAGTGTGACATTGGTGAAGGGAGCCTGTGTACCCCATCTGGAAGGAGTGTTAACACCATAGATGAAGGACTGTACATCCTGCTTTACCTGCTTGTAGGACAGATTGTCTGCCTTAACAAAGGGAGCCAGATATGTATCAAAGCTGGAGAATGCCTGTGCTCCTGCCCATTCGTTCTGCATGATACCCAGGAAGTTAACCATCTGATTGCATAATGTGCTCAGATGCTTGGCAGGAGAAGAAGTAATCTTGCCGGTAATACCGCCAAGACCTTCCTGAATCAGCTGCTTCAGTGACCAGCCTGCGCAATAGCCTGTTAACATGGACAGATCATGAATATGCAGATCACCATTACGGTGAGCATTGGAAATCTCATTGTCATAAACTTCGGAGAGCCAGTAGTTGGCAGCGATCGCACCGGCATTGGAGAGAATCAGACCGCCGACAGAATATGTAACGGTAGAGTTCTCCTTTACACGCCAGTCCAGAGCTTTCAGATAGTTATCTACCAGCTTCTTATAGTCCAGAGATGTTGTCTGGATGTTTCTGACATTCTCACGCTGCTTGCGGTAGAGGATATAAGCCTTGGCTACATCACTGTATCCGGCTTCACTGAGCACCTTTTCGGCACTGTCCTGGATATCTTCTACATCTACCACATTGTCATGAATCTTCGGTTCATAGTCGCTGGTAATACGCAGTGCAATCATGTCAATAATGCTGTCATTGTACTGTCGGTTGCAGCCGATGAATGCTTTTCTGACTGCATTGGAGATCTTCTGAATATTGAACTCAGCCAGTTCTCCGTCTCTCTTTCTGACTTTATACATGTTAATCCTCCTTTACGCCACGCAGCTGTGTTTCGGGAATATAGGGAAGTACTGCCTGACGGAGTGCTTCCATTTCTGCGACACTGTATGCACTTAAGCCGGGCTGAATGATTCTGCCCGAATCCACAAACTGCTGCAGGTAATATCTCTTTGCGCCCTGAATCCACTGTCCGATCACTTCCATATCCGCAAGGGTATGAAGTTCACGTACAACGGTCGTGCGGAATTCGTAGTCTACATGCCCTTCCATCAGATAACGGATGGAAGTCTGTACCTTTTCAAGGTTGAAGGTGTCATCTGTGATGCCGCATGTTACTGCATAGTTCTCCGGACTGTTCTTGATATCCATGGCGACATAGTCCACAAGACCTGCCTCCACGATCTCCTGCAGACGTTCCGGATACAGACCATTGGTATCCAGCTTGATCTGATAGCCAAGTTCTCTGACCTGTTCCAGGAAGGGAATCAGTCCTTTCTGCAGACAGGGTTCACCGCCGCTGATACATACACCATCCAGAAGTCCCCTGCGCTTACGCAGATATTCCATCACCTGTTCCGGTGCATAGTATTCATAATCCTCAGGCAGGTAGACAAGATCACGGTTATGACAGAACGGACACTTCATACCGCATCCGGCAAAGAAGACTGTACATGCTGCCTTTCCCGGATAGTCCAGCAGTGTCATCTTCTGCAGACCGCCGATACGGATACCGGCATATTCCGGTTCTGATTCCGCAAGCATGTTTGCAGAGCTGACCGATGCTGTTGCCAGCATCTGTTCAAACTGGGTAAAGTCAATGCCTTCTGCCAGTGTCTGTCTGCACAGATTGCGGCACTGATAGATTTCATTCATGATCAGTGAGCCTTTGGCTGTGATATACAGACGTTTAATACGATGATCATGTTCATCCATACGGCTGGTGACGTAGCCCTGATCAATCAGACGGGAAATCGCCTTGGTTGTCGTGCCTTTGTCAAACTGTCCCAGTCTGGTTACATCCTGCATGGTTGTTCCTTCATTTTCATTGATGAAAAGAAGGAAGATCAGCTGTCCGCTGCCGATATCAAACTTTGCCAGCGCACGGTCATAGAACTTCTGTGTGTTTCGATACAGGATCGAAAGGTTAATCATGAAATTACTCTGTTCACTCATACCTGACACCTCACCAGCCACCTTTCAGAAATGGTTGGATTTCCTACCTTTTCTTATTTTACGGAAGGAAGAGGTGCTGTCAATTGATATACAGGCTTCATCACTGACCTTGTCTGTATTCTAAAAGCTCAAATGAAAAAGACTGTCATCATTGATGAACAGTCCTGCAATTATTCAATATTATCAGGAAGAAAGCTTTCAAAGATAAACAGATCAAAGTGTTCCTTCGCCCTTTCCAGTTCCTCCATGGAACGGATCGTCCATGCCACGGCAGTATTGTGGAACAGCGAATGGCATATGCGTCTGGCCGGAGCATGGGCATAGTGGTGATTGTATGCCACAAAGTCCGGACGGGTCAGGAAGTTGAACATCAGATTTTCCATCAGTACCAGCATCGGAAAGTAAACTCTGGGCTGCTTGGGATCTTTGGTAAAGCAGTCAGACAACTGACCTCTGACAATCTCAGGATGATGACATCTGAACCAGAAGACACCGATCGGGTTAAAGGATTCAATACAGTACAGACCCGGATACTCCCTCAGCATAGCATCTGCTTTCGGACAGACATCTGCCTTGAAATCCATGTTATCAATCTTCAGTTCCACGATCAGCGGTACTCTGCCATTGATCATATGCAGTACATCCTGAAACAGCGGAATGGTTTCCGTACTGTCGAGCAGATGGAAAGTACACAGTTCTGCATACGTATAGTCTCTGATCTTTCCTGTTACAGGCTGGTTGTCATGATCACGCAGTACTCTTTTTGCTGTAAAGTCATGGAAGACAACCGGTATGCCATCTCTGCTCAGCTGTACATCCAGTTCTACCCCAAAACCCGCTTCCACCGCTTTACGGAAGGCAGGCATGGAATTCTCCGGTGCTGCGGATGTGTTATCGAACAGACCGCGGTGGGCATAGAGAGTACGCTTCAGTTTTTCGATGTCACAGGGATGACGTCGTGCAGGCATGATCATCAGGATATAGATGCATACAGCCAATGGCAGTAACAGCAGAAGTTTCATAAGTCGTATTATACTGCTGTATCTGAACTGTATCTTAAGATTGTTTATTAAGGATCTCTGATACTTTTCATTTAGCTCTGATTCTGTATAATGAAATCAATATTAAAGCAGTTCTTATTCATAACTGATACATATCACTTACACACTTGTTCATCTACGGTGTGCTTCTTTTGCTTATTCAAATAACAGAACTGCATACAGAAAGAAAGGAGGAACCATATGAGTCATCGTATTGAGTATCTGACAAACGGTGGCGGCAAGATCGTCGAATATACAGACGACCGCAGATTCCGTGAACTGAAAGAAGATGAAGACAATGGATACATCACAATCTGTGAACACACAGCTTATGATATCGTATCCCGCTGATCATTGACTGCAGATCGGTTTGTCCGATACAGAACATACACCTTAAAGAGTGCCTGTTTTCACGCAGGCACTCTTTTTCTAAAGTTCAATTGTTTCCAGATCTTCCGGTACATATAGATGTCCGCTGAAATATCTGTTTCCCTCTTCCGTATACAGTTCCTTACGGTCAGATAAATGAGACTCTTCCGTATGATACAGAATCAGATTTCTGACCTGCAGTGTTTCCATCGTTTCGCATGCTTTCCGTACTGTACTGTGACGGATTCGTTCGGGATGGAAGATTTCCCCTTCACGATCCATGCAGAAAGCTTCATGCATGCACCAGTCTGCGTCTTTGACATACAGTTCACTTGAAGGCATGTACGGCTCATCACCCAGAAATACCAGAGACTTCTCTTCCATGTTCATGCGGAAGCCGAACTGCTTTGCCTTGGAAGCACCGATATCAAAGAAGACAACATCGTGTCCCATGATGGTACGATGCTCACCATCTTCCACAGTAATCAGTTCCACTGCTTTACCTAACTGTGCACAGCATTTCTCATCCAGCAGTTCATGCACCATGACATCCAGAATATGAATTACACCGGCATGACTGTAGATGTGTACAGTATCAAACTGCATACCGCGGGATGCACCCTGCAGAAGAACACGCAGAACCCAGAAGATACCGGTAATGTGATCAAGGTGCTGGTGGGAAACGAAGATATCTCTGATCTCAGGGATACGCAGATGGATTCTCTTCAGCTGTGTCATCAGACCATTGCCGCCACCGCCATCGACCATGAAATGCGCATTGTTTTCAGATAAGACAAAGCATGTATTGTAGTACTCGGTCACCATGGCATTGCCGGTACCTAACATCGTCAGTTTCATTCTGCATCCTTTCGTAAGAATACCCATGTATTCTCATCTGAATCTTCATCGGAATAATAGAAGCCTTCATTGAAGCGCTTGATCGCTTCCGGATCCTCAATCTTTTCATTAGCCATGAACCATACCATATTGCCTCTGGCCATCTTGGCATAGGTACCCTTGGTAATGATCTTATCCTTCTTCTTTTCCCCGAAGACAATATCAATCATACGATCTACTTCACCCAGGTACGGACGCACTGCATCACTGTATTCCTTAGACGCAAGGTTGATGATCAGATGATCATCCAGAGCCTTTACCAGCTGATCATTCCAGAAAGTATAAAGATCCGTACCATCCGGGAATACTGCCTGCATTTCCAGTCGATACGGCACTACCCCATCAAACGGACGCAGGATGCCATAGAAGCCGGACAGGATACGCAGATGTTCCTGCAGGTATGCCAGTTCACTGTCATCCATTGCCCCTGCCGCAAGATGCTGATAGGCCAGGCCTTCATATGTAAAAACAGCAGGAGATATGCCGGAATAGAGACTCATGTTTCTGAAGCGCTGTTCGTTCTGAGCAGCCAGACGATCACTGCACTTCCACATATTCTTCATCTCTTCCAGAGTCATATCCTGAATCTTAGCCAGCAGCTGCTTTGTCGCATCAATATACTGCGGCATGCTTTTTGCCGTAAAGTCATCATTGGCTGCATTCATTTTCTTCGCCGGCGCAAGAATGATCTTCATACATTTACCTCCGCGCATGTAATATCATATCACTGTACGAACTTTTGGTATAATAGCCACGGAAGAAAGAGAGACGACCACCAATGAGAAAATATACAGATGCCATGAACCTGCGCTATGACCGCAGACTGGAGAAGCTCCTGCAGCAGCGCAGATCTCCGTTAACTTCTGAGGCAATTCGTGAAACCCTGGAAAAGCTGACGGAACGTATGGCTACCAACGTCATCTTCGCCGCTGCTGTGTATCCGAAAAAAGAAGCACTGTCCAGCATTGAGATGAAGGCATCCATGATTGAACGTGCAGATATCATGCTTGGTACAGATGACATGCGTTACTTCCCTGTCTTTACTACACTGGATGGATTAAAGGAATTCAAGCCGGAACTGAAGGATGGTGAATATATCTATCTGATGGACAAGCAGGATCTGTATGATTTCCTGACAAACAATCAGAATGTAGCAGCTGCTGTTGTAAATCCTTCTCAGGATGATCTGCTGTTATACAGAGTACAGCTGAAAAACCTGATTCAGGTAGAACTCGACAATCTGTACTAAGACCTCGGTATTCCCGAGGTTTTTTTACAGAAAAAATGCGTACCAGAGTACGCATCGTTTCTATGATCTTTCCTGACGAATGGACAGCTCTTCACGCACCTTCATGAGTACTTTGCCCATGAGATTGCGATTGCCCAGCTGTTCTTCCGTATCAAACAGAGTACTTGTCATTTCCTCTGTATCATTTTCTGCCAAAAGCATTGTGCCTGTCTGTTTCAGACGCTTGGCAAAGGAGTCATTCTGAGCAAACTTGGCTTTGACGGCATTGTGCAGAATTTCTTCATACGCCTTCTGCCATACCTTTTCATCTGCACCGCTGATCTGTTCCATCAAAGCTGTGATCTTCTGCGGATCTGTCTCCTTCATCACCTTCTGATAAGAAGTCAGATCGCTGGCCAGCAGAGCTTTACGGGAAGCTACATACTGATCTGCAGAACAGTATTCCATGCCTTCAACAGTGAAACGGCAGGGATAGGAACCGGCCATATAGCCATTGGTTTCATTAGCGGCACTGAAGAAGACATACTGATCCTGAGACTGTGCACCCAGTTCACGATAACCGATATCGTATGTTTCCTTGTCGGCAATGGCAAAGCAGATATCCATGTTATAATCACCGGCATCATCCAGATAATTACGGCATGCTTCCAGGGCAATCTTCCATGCCTTGCCTACCGGATTATTGAAGACACCTGTCAATAACAGCGGGAATACGATGGAATGGCAGTGATTCTCCTGCGCTAAAAGCAGGGATTTGCCATAGCAGCTGTACAGCTTCTGCAGTTCGTGATGGAAACCGCCATGCCATACAGGACCTACTGAATGAATAATATATTTTGCACGAAGATTGAAGCCCGGTGTAATCACCGCTTCACCCGCTTCGCACCAGCCGATCGCTGAACATTCTTTTGTCAGCAGTTCTGAACCTGCTTCACGGAAGATTTCTCCGCATAATCCGGAGCCTCTGCGCAGTCTGTTGTTAGCGGGATTCACAATGCAGTCGGCTTCACAATCCGTAATTCTGATCCTGCGGATTCTGATATTGCCAGGCATCTCATTCACCCTTTCCGTACTGGTTTCTGCTTACCTTTTCCCACTTCAGGTCATCCATTGTACGTACCGGCAGATGTTCGCCGACATGACCTAAAGAGAGAATGCCTTCCAGATGCTTATCTTCCGGATAGCCAATGATATCGCGTACATATTCTTCGGAAGTTCTGCCGTCTTCAGCCACTCTGTTTCTGCCCTGGATCCAGCAGCTGCCAAGACCCATTGCATCAGATGCCAGATGCATGCTTGTCATGATTGCAGAGCAGTCTTCCACCCATGTATCGGAACTGCCGTCACCGATAACAACCAGCGCTGCATCTGCGCCCTTCAGCATATTCGCACTGCCTGTACGGCTGCCGCACAGACGGTCAATGATCGCACGGTCTGTTACGACAATAACTTCACCGGCATAGTGGCCATGGCCTGTCGGGGAACTTAAGCCACAGGCAACGACTGCCTTCAGTTCTTCTTCTGTAACCTTCTGTTCAGAGTACTTGCGTGTACTTCTGCGGTTAAGAAAAACTCCCAAGATTTCCTTCATATGATCTGATCTCCTTTGAGTGATACTCTTCAAACTAATCATACAGCATTCTGCTTTATTCAACAAATGTTCTGAAACAGATGATAATCGCTGTACAATATTCTTAACTACAAGGAGCTTTAATCATGGAACTGAAGAACTGGACTTATGAAGAATTTCGCGATTATACCTATGACAAAGCCGATGGTGTGATTGAAACCACAGGTGATGAAGTAGGTGTTACTTATGTCAACGATGTTGAATATGCAAACATCAACGGTACTGCACTGCACCTGCAGATCCTGATGCCCAAGACAAGAAACAACCCCGAACCGGTATGTCCCTGTGTCATCTATGTACAGGGCAGTGCCTGGATGAAGCAGAACTGCTACAGAGATGTACCTCAGGTAGCCAAGCTTGCGGCCAGAGGCTTTGTCTGCGTCATGGTTGAATACAGACACAGCGGCATCGCTGCTTATCCTTCCCAGGCAATTGATGCCAACAATGCTGTACGCTTCATGCGTGCACATGCCGAAGAGTATCATATCGATCCTGAACGTATTGTCATGACCGGAAACTCTTCCGGCGGTCATACTGCTTTAGCTGCATCACTGCTGAACGATGATGATTCAGAGAATAATCTTTTCCCCGGTATCTCCGCAAAGACAAAGGGTATCATCAACTACTATGGCTCCACCAGCTTCATCGCTGATGACTCCAACCCCGTTACATCCAACCACTGCAAGGCAGACAGCCCGGAAGGTATGGTCATGGGTCATGTCGATATGACTGATGAAATGATCCGTGAACTGTCCATTGAATGCCATATTCACCCGGAAACAGAGATCGGTCCGGTACTGATTCTGCATGGCACAAAGGACCGTATGGTCAATACAACCTGCAGTACTGCCGTCTATGAACGACTCAAGGAATGCGGCAAGGAAGCAAGCTACTACCTGATTCATGGTGCTGACCATGGCGGACCTGAGTTCTGGAAGCCGGAAGTTCTGGATCTGGTCGAAAAGTATATCCGCAACTGGATTGCCCGTTAAGACAGTAAGCCCCTCATCATCGCGGTGAGGGGCTGTTTATATTAGAAATTTGCTTTGATCAGATCCATGATTTCCGCATTGCGTAAAGAGTCGGCATGAGACATAACATCACTTTCAATGCATCCGCTCTGCAGTAATGCGCAGAATTCATCAATCTGCGGGAAGAAGTCATCATGTTCATAAGGAACAGTAATGGTTTCTTCCTTTTCTTCTGTAAAGACATGCAGGACATCAGGACGATGGGGATGTTCAATCTCGATTCTTCCCTTTGTACCAAAGACTGTCGCATGAGCACCGGTATTGCGGTCAAAGCCGCAGATGCATTCCGCATCCACGCCGCCGATCTTCAGCTTGGCATCGCTGTAGAGATCAATCGTATTCTCAACAACAGATTCTACGCTTTCCACAACGACATCACCCTTCAGAAGATCATTCAGCAGTGATACACAATAGCATCCTGAATCCAGCAGAGCCCCGCCCTGTCCGGGTACTGTATGGTAGCTGCAGCCGAAGTATTCACGCGGTAAAGCAAAGCAGTTTTCTGCCTTTACCTTTGTAATATCACCAATCACATGATCCTGCAGAAGCAGCTTGAGACGAACATATGCAGGCTCAAAGCGAGGCTTCATAGCTTCCATGAAGAGCTTGCCTGTACGCTGAGATACAGTGATGATCTGCTTCATTTCCTCTGCATTCATAACAGCAGGCTTTTCACTGAGAACAGCCTTTCCTGCTTCCAGTGCCTTTACTACCCATTCACAATGCATGTGATGAGGAAGAGCAACGTATACTGCATCTACATCGGGATCATTGAGAAGATTCTCATGACCGATATAGATCTTTTCACACGGATGTTTCTCAGCAAATGCATTCAGCTTTTCTGCATTTCTGCCGCTGATTGCGTACAGCACACTGTCCTGCTGATGAGACAGACTGTCGGAAAAACGATGTGCAATCTTACCTGCACCGATAATACCCCAGCGAATCATAAATTATTCCTCCTAGTATGTAAGTTTATTATATTCGTATTACTGGACATCTGTATTTGAGACGCCTACACTGTTTTACAAGATTCAAGGAATCAGGAGGAATTATGGACAAGAATACCTATATCTCTGCAATTGAACAGAACGCAGATATCTTCAATGATGTCTCTGATCGTATCTGGGAATTCGCAGAACTCTCCGTCAAGGAATACAAGTCTGCAGAACTTTATGTAAAAGTACTGACTGATCTCGGTTTTGAAGTGACTGCACCTTACGACAACATTCCTACAGCATTCATCGGCAAATACGGCAGCGGTCATCCTGTCATCGGCATTCTGGCAGAATTCGACGCTCTGAGCGGTCTTTCCCAGGAAGCCGGTGCAGTCGAACGCAGGGAACTGGAAAAGAACGGTACCGGTCATGGCTGCGGTCATAACATGCTGGGTGCAGGTTCTCTGGCTGCAGCATATGGCATCAAGAAGTATCTGGAAGATCACCCCGGCAAGGGTACTGTCATCTTCTATGGCTGCCCGGGTGAAGAAGGCGGTGCAGCTAAGGCATTCTTTGCCAGAGATCATGTCTTCGATGGCGTTGATGCGGCATTGACATGGCATCCCGGCACTGCCAACGAAGTCACTTCCGGTACATGCAATTCCTGCATTCAGACGGAATACCGCTTCAAGGGTATTGCCTCTCACGCAGCCGGTGCACCGGAACATGGCAGAAGTGCACTGGATGCTGTACAGCTGATGAACATGGGTACAGAGTTCATCCGTGAACATATGCCTGATGGCGCCCGCATTCACTATGCAATTACGGATACAGGCGGACCTTCTCCGAATGTCGTACAGCCGCATGCACGTGTTCTGTACATGGTACGCTCCCGTCTGGTCAAGGATGCACTGAAGCTGCAGGAAAGAGTTGATCGCTGTGCACAGGGTGCTTCCTTAATGACAGATACAACTCTGGAAAAGGTGTTCATTGACGGCTGTTCCAATACTGTAACCAACAAGGTTCTGGAAGAACTGCTGTATGAAAACTTCAAAAAAGCAGACCTTCCTGCATATACACCTGAAGAATATGCATATGCACGTGCACTGATGGATTCTGTGGAATACAAGTCAGAAGCACTGCCTGCACCTTATCTGACAGATCCTGAACATATTGCCTATGTTGCAAAGATGTCTGAGAATGGTACAGTTTCCATTAATAACTTTCTGGTTCCCTATGAACACAGAGAGTCACAGAGCATGGGTTCTACCGATGTCGGCGATGTTTCCTGGAATATCCCCACTGCCCAGATCCGCACTGCCTGCTTCGGTGCCCGCAATCCCGGTCACTCCTGGCAGAACGTATCTATCGGCAAGACTTCCATCGGTCATAAGGGTCTGATCCTGGCCGGCAAGGTACTGTGCGGTACAGCAATCGATCTGTTCGAAAAGCCGGAAGT
>JAZUHS010000090.1:0-8655 GCA_045641845.1 Bulleidia sp.
GCCGATCTTGGTAATACGGGGATCGTTATCAATCTTGAACTCATTGCGATACTGTTCCAGCTGTTCCGGTGTGAGCAGTTTTTCAAGATCACCGGCATCCACACGCATACTGCGGAACTTGTAGATCATGATACGCTTGCCGTTCTGGCCAATACGCTTATGACCATAGAACGGAGAACCGCCATCATCCGCAATGACGAGAATTGTCAGGATGAGCAGGAACGGAGAAAGCAGAATAATACCGCATGCGGAAGCACAGATATCAAACAGACGCTTGATGGCAAGGTATACATAATGACCTGCAGAACGCTGCGGCTGATAGAGTGTATGGTTGTACACCAGCGGATTTCTTTCTGCACGATACTCTCTGATTTCATTCAGTTCTTCTTCGATCTGTGTACGTGTAATCACACGGTTGGAGTGGAAAGTAATAAAGCGCAGGAAGACAACAAAGATGATCATCAGATCCTTGAAGACATTCCATTGAGAGATGTAATCTGCTTCATTGCGGCCGGGACTGTCCTTTTCCATACTCCAGTAACCGACGATACCGGGACGGAGAATGGTTGCATTTCGTGTATCCACATCAGCGGAAAGCAGTTCGGGTACGGATAATGCACGCGGACCGACGAAGCTCATTTCCCCGGAAATAACATTCAGGATCTTGGGCAGTGCGTCCATGTGAACCTTCTTCAGCAAAGTACCGAATACAGTCATACCGGTTTCACCACGGGCCATTCTTTCATCCGCATCAATACGGTATGTACGGAAACGCAGTTCATAGAAACGTCTGCCGTTCTTGCCTACACGAACTTTATGAATCAATGTCGGACCGTGAGAATCAATAGCATTGAATATCAGTGCAAGCAGATAGAAGATGCCATATACCGGTAAAAGCAGAATCGATACGACAACATCCAGAAATCGCTTGAACAATTCCAGTCGGATCGGCATCGGCATGGTTGTGTGATAGGAAACTACAGCACAATCGCCCACCTGATCCAGTTTGCGGAAAGACTGCAGTGCATCATATTCGTTGATATAGACATAGACTGTTTTACCTAAAGCTTCAATCGTACGAATAGTTTCCGCAACGACTTCATCTTCCACATTGCCGACACTTAACATAACGCTGTCGACAGACATATGCGGCAGTTCTACCAGCAGATGTTCCATATCGGAAAGAATCTCTACATCATCGTACTTTTCACCCTTGGTACATTCCCCTTCCAGAACAACACCGGCAATGGAGAAACGCCAGTCAACGGACTTGCGGAATTTCTTCAGTACACGTGAAACACGCTTCGGACTGCCGACAATCAGAAGCTTTTCGGAAAGGCGGCTGTCTTTGTACTTTGTTAATAGCAGACGCTTCACAAACGTACGTGCCAGGAAGTCAACTATGACAAACAGAGCCAGGAAGATGCCAACAAACATACGTGAGAAGTAGCGGGACACCTTGAAGAAATACATGTAGAGAATGGAGATGACACCGACATAGGTAACCATCTTGAACGATGCTGCGAATTCCTGAATCGTACCACGGCGCAGGAAAGTGTCATCGTTATACAGTGATGTCACGTTAGTGATGACATATGCGACAACCACAACCAGAAACAGTTTCTGGTGTACATCCGCAAGCGGATAATACGCGTGAATAGCCATTCTCACCGGAATCGAAAGCCCGAAGGCAATGATCAGTGAGAGGATATCCACAATATTCATAATATATAAAGTGTATCTTTTCAGATTGCTCATATATTGATGTGCTCCTTTACAGCTGAACCATCATTCAGCTTTTCTTGATCAATGCGTAGAGTCTGCTGTGCAGCAGCTTCTGGAATGTGTTCTTGGAAATATGAAGGTGGTTCATGATCACCATCATGCTGTAGCGACGACTGATGAAGTCGCAGATCGAAGGTACCCCCTTCTGTGAAGCAGCCATGCTTTCAGCCGCTTCCTTTCTTCCTGCCTTAAAGGAAGGAGAACACATCAGCAGTGTTGTGTAGTAAGCCAGCATCAGACGGCCAAGCTTTTCTGTGTAGTAATATCTGCCATGTTCCGTCATATCCTTTTCGTGATTCTGATAGAACAGGTTCATATCTTCGATGACAGCCTGCATATGACTGCGTCTTTTGTACTGATTGGCATCGGAAACACTCTGATTTACATCTCCGATACGGTAGATATACAGAGCCGCATCAATAACCCGGATCGTTTCCGCAAAGCAGGCCGGAATCGTTGCAAACTGATGGTCTTCATAGAAGACCTTTTCGCACATCTTTGTACCGCGCTTTCTGTAGAACTCAGTTCCGTAGGTAATACCATGGAATGTCATGCAGTCACCGAACGCACTCCAGTCCGCATGAACATCTTCAAGTGTATATGTACGCGCATAGTCCTGTACACGCACCTTCCAGTCAGCTTCTTCATGCGTTGTAACATCAATGGTTCTGTAATGTGTCAGAACCACGTCCGCATCCATTTCCTTCAGCTGACGTACATATGCAGAGAGAACCTTTGTATCTACCCAGTCATCCGCATCAATGACCTTCATATATCTGCCGCTCGCATGTTCTGCACCGACATTGATGACGGAACCATGTCCGCCGTTTTCCTTGGCAATCAGCTTTACAATGCCGGGATACTTTTCCTCATATTCACGCGCAATATCACACGTATGATCCTTTGATCCATCACTGATGACCAGAACTTCAATCAGATCCTGTGTATCATCGCCTGTCATAAAAGAATCCAGGCACTTGTTGAGAAACTTCTCAGAGTTATATGCCGGTATTACAAAAGATATTGCTTTCTCCATAACTCATCCTTTCCCGCTGCAGAGTGTGTCTCTCAGCGTCTGATCTTCGCCAGAATCTGCTGTTCCACTTCAAGAACAAGAGATTCTTTGAAGAATGCAAGTACACCGCCATATACCGCAAAGAAGAGAACTGCGGAGATGAGCAGTGTGACGAAATTGCCTAAATGCAGCAGCTTTACCCATATGGAACAAACTGATGCGATCAGTAAGGCAATCGCAATATTTCTGAAGTTCACCTTACGGTAAGCTTCTGTGATTTCATCTTTCAAAGCGACATACTGCCAGAGAGTAACAACAATCTCTGCAGTTAATGTACCGATTGCTGCTCCGACACCGCCCATACGCGGAATCAGAACTGCATTGATAATCAGGTCAGTAATCGCACCCGCAACTTCTGACCAGAATACAGTTTTCTCTCTTCCTAACGGAACAAGAATCTGGATACCCATGATATTGGACATACCGATGAATACCAGTGTAGGCATAATCACCTGCATCGACAGAATGGATCTTGCATATCGTTCGGAAGCCAGGAAGAAGATGCCTTCTTTTGCAAAGAACATAAAGTACAGCGCCAGCGGGAAGGAGAACAGGCATACAAAGTTCAATGCCTTCTCCGTTACTGCACGGAATTCCTTCATCATCTTGTTCTTGATGTAATAGGATGCTCTGGGCAGAACAACTGTTCCAAGAGAAGTAACGATTGTCACAAGGACCGTCTTGATACGTACTGCTGCACCATAGAAGCCTACTTCAGCATCATTGGTCATAAAGCCAAGCATGACATTGTCGAGGTTTGTGTAGATCGTCGTTGCACAGGACATGGCGAAGAATACCATGATCGGCTTCATATGCTGACGGAAGTTATAACCTCCTAAGGGATGCATGTAGATATACTTACGTGCATTGATCAGGTTCAGGATATAGGAAGCACTGGAAGCCAGTACGGTGATTGCACCATAGATGACATAGTCACTCTCTTTATGAATCAGCAGAAACATGCATACCATTGCCAGAGCCTTGAAGGCAATGGAGCGCTTGGTAATATAGGAATACTTTTCCAGAGCCTTGTACATCCATTCTAGAGAAATGGCGAACAGGAAGATATTCGAACTGATGACAATGTACAGCAGCTTTTCATTGTACAGACGCGGCATGGCATTCAGAGCGATCAGGAATACGATATAGACAAGCACTGCCATAACCATATTGATTGTCATCAGTTCATGCACCGTACGGGAGAGTTTTTCCTTATCATTTCTGACCGAAGCACATGCACGGATGCCATAGGTAGGAATGCCAAGATAGGCAAACATGTTGAAGTAGTTTACAACAGACAGAGCCAGTTCGACCTTGCCGGTACCTGTTTCAAACAGAATACGTGATACATACGGAAAGGTTACAAGAGGGAATATGAAAGATGACATTGCCAGAATCGCATTCATGAAAAAGTTCTTTTTCAGCGATACATTCTGTTCTCCCATAACACACCTCCTTTTCAGCAGAGCCTATTATCCGCGAATTAACGCTTCGTGTAAACCTTGGCAGCATTGCCTGAAATCATCGGAATTCATTCCCGACTCCGATCAGTCTCTACACTTTTCTTTTACACAGGGTCGAGACGAATTCCCCGTTCTTTAACAGAATTCCTTCAGATAATGCCAGGAAAATCGGATAGACATTCGGAAGGAAGGAATGATAGACCAGCACACAGCTTAACATGACGCCCTCAAACATGATCATACCGAAGACATCGTGCTTGCGATATGCCCAGGCAATCATGAAGGCAATACCGATCACAAGCAGCACGACAAATACCCAGCCATAGTCAACGGCATCCTTTACAAAGGAGAAGTCGATCCAGTTGAGTTCCTTTCCTTCGGGAGCACGTCCTGTATTGCCAAGGCCAATCCATTCCATGACAGTACCGAACAACGGGAAACCTGTTGTCTTAATCACACCGGAAGTAATCGTCAGTCTTGTGGATAAAAGACTGTCGAGCTTCTGCCATCTGGCAGCTGCAGGGTTATACATCTTCACCAGTACAAACGGCAAAGCAACAGAAGCAAGTGCACAGAGTTCCCAGAACCACAAGTGCATCCTGCGTACGATCTTATCTGCGCCAAACAGATTAATGACAAATGCCACAATAATCACAAGCATACCTACATAGAAGTCTGTACGTGCATCTGTCATTTCAAACAGGAAAACATTGAAGAGGCTGGTCAGAAGAACATCGTTCAGTCTGAACCTGCTCTTGCGCAGATAGATATACATCAGCAGGATAAACAGGAAATGTCCCTGCAGTTCCAGCGGAAAGATATAGCCGCAGGAAATACGGAAGGTTCCATCCGGTCTTCTTGCTGTAATCTGACTGACAAAGCCGAACTTATGCAGGAAGACAATGGTAAGCATAAAACAAATATGTGTGTAAAAAATGGTTCTGATATGTGAATCAAAGCCAGTATCGGCCACAGCTGTGATCATCATCAGGAATACCAGTGGCTGCAGGTGATGTGTAGCCAGTACTACCAGTACAGACACAATAGCCCATGCCATGAAATACAGATGATCTTTCATAAAAGAAAGAACAGCACTTACGATATTCTTTGTATCGTTATAGTATTTCTGCAGTTCATTGATACCAGTATTCAGAGCCAGTACAGCAAACATTGCATAGCTCAGATATCTGACCTTGGACATGGCACTGATCAGTTCTTCTGTATAGTCAGAGATCCAGAACAGTCCGGAGAAATAGCAGATCACAAGAGCAATCGATACCAGTAATTTCTTGTTCTGATTAATCAGCTGATGCAGTTTCGTCATTTCACAGCCCCTCCCTGTTTTTTCTGTTTCGCAATATCGTTATTGAAGATGCCCTTCAATGTACATAACAGAGCATTCTTCGGACTGATGTATTTGCCGTACATGCTTTTCTTTGTGACTGTGTAGTATACAGCGTAGAACAAAGCAACCGGCAGACCGTAGATATATCTGTTTACAATGCCTCTTTGATAGAAGAACTTCTCATCAAAGCCATTGAACCAGGAAGACTGGCTTCCATCTGCGGTTTCGTAATAATCATTGCCTACAGTACCGATATCTTCCGGTACATAGTATGCTTTCATCCCTGCATGAATGCAGTCACGCAGAAACTTGATTTCTTCAGATGCACCATTGCCGCTGCCGGCGCCTAGATACGGGTCGAACTGAATACCATGACGGCGAACAGAATCGATACGGAAGGAAATCTGCCAGGAAGCAACACGCAGGGCTGTCCACTGTGTCAGCTGCTGCTCTTCCTGTTTGAGACGGCTAGACTGGTTGGTAAAACGGAAAGCGATGATATCTGCATCCGGAATACGCTCATAGGCAGACAGAATTGTCTTTTCATAGGTATCCAGAAGATGTTCATCATCATCCGCAATCAAACCGATTGTTCCTGTCGCATTGGCAATTGCCATGTTTCTGCTGTTGGACAGACCTCTTTCCGTTGTGGAAATCATCTTTACAGCATGACCATTTACAGTAAATGTGTCTGTCTGATTCGCATCACACTGGTTGATCATCAATGCATCTGTATGCAGATTAGTGCTTTCTGCCTTCGACGCATCTTTCTGATGCATACAGGAGATCAGTACTTCAAGTTTTTCAGACATAGAGCCTCCATAAATACAAAACAACAGAGTACAGCGGACGGTGGTCCTTACGATACTCTGCCGTTATTTCAGCTGACTGTACTTCTTAAGACTGCGTACAGTGTAGCTCACCATCGAAAGTGCAGCCTTCCATACAGACAAGCCGGAATAACGATATGTATTCCAGTTCATCATTGCAGCTTTAAGTTTATTACCCGACTTACTGCCGGAAGAAAGACGATAAATCAGAAGCGGTTCATCTACACCATAGGCATACGGAACTTCCTTGAGGATTGCCAGCCATACTGCAAAATCTTCATGAAGCATTTCCGCATGCGGAAAAGGATGCTTTAACAGACATTCCTTGCTTGCCAGTACGGAAGAACAGGAAATCAGATTCTGCTTCAGAATTTCATCATGGTTGATACGGGAAGGAACATGCAGAACATAGTCCTTGCGGTTTCCTTCTTCATCCATGAAGGCAGAGCCTGTAAACATCAGCTTCGCTTCCGGATGCTTCTGCATCAGTTCTACCTGTCTTAACAGTTTATTCTGATCCCAGGAATCATCAGAATCCAGGAAAGCCACCCAGTCCCCCTTTGACTGACGAATCGCAAAATTGCGAGTATTTGCTGTTTTCAGATTCACTTCATTATGAAAGACGCGGATTCTGTCACTCTGCATTGCATCGATGATTTCTCCTGTATGGTCAGAAGAAAGATCGTCGACAATAATCAGCTCCCAGTTGGGATATGACTGCTGAACTACACTCTCCACGGCTTTTCTGATGTATGCCTCGGCATTATAAGCGGGCATAATGACTGAAATCAGAGGGGATGAAAGCATTACTCATGTTCCTCGGCATTTGTTTCGTCTTCACCAATGCCTTCTGTACTTTCCTTCATGAATACAACCTTGACTGTTTCCATGCAGATCATCAGGTCAGTAACCAGAGACTGCTTGGCAATATAGAGCAGATCCATCTGCAGTTTATCGTACGGACTTGTGTTGTACTTGCCGTTAACCTGCGCATAACCTGTCAGACCTGCCTTTACCTGCAGACGCAGAGAGAACTCAGGCATCTTCTTTTCATACTGCGCAGCCAGTTCCGGACGTTCGGGACGAGGACCGACAACAGACATATCACCCTTGAGGATATTGATCATCTGAGGCAGTTCATCAATACGTGTTGCACGGATGAACTTTCCGATCGGAGTAATACGATCATCATTGGCAGCCGCAAGTCTTGCACCGTTCTTCTCAGCATCGACACGCATGGAGCGGAACTTATAGATCTTGAATTTCTTGGCATCCTTTGTCAGACGTGTCTGTGTATAGAATACCGGCCCCTTGTCATAGGAATGGATCAGCACAGCTACAATCAGCAGAATCGGAGATGTGACAATCAGGAATACAAGTGAGAAGACAATATCAAAGACTCTCTTCACTAATGTAAACAGCGGGGAAGGCTGGGATCTCTGACAAAGCAGGATCGGCAGACTTGCCATCTGCATGCTCTGGGAAGAATTTACCAGATAGTCACCGATATTGGGACGGATGTATGCAGGGATATTGTGCTCGATACAGTACTTCAGCACATCGTTACGTTCACTGGAATGCACACCGCAGAGCATAACTGCTTCAGCACCGGAATTCTTCAGTCTGGAAATTGCTTCCTCTGTACCTTCCTTGGCATCGAACTGTCCGATCAGCTGGAATCTTCTCGGATTCTGTTCAGCGATCTTCACACCTTTGCGGAAAGCAGCATTGTTATCGTAAATAATGATTGTCTTTGCCGGCGGATAGAGCTTGGCTGTCAGCAGAATTGCAGGCTTGCTCCAGAGTGCAGCATCAATGCAGCATAATCCGATGACAAGAATCATCGGCAGTACCGGCGGACGGAAGCGGATCATCAGCCAGAGGATGACATACATCACAATGCCTGTAATCACAGATGCAATCACATGTGAATACAGAAGCAGGGAAGCTCTGGTTGTCTTTGTTTCAAAACCGCCGTATACCTTTGCAAAGAAAGCATAGATTACGACAAATACAGCAGTAACGGCAATATGGCCTTTCAGTACGAACGGAATGGATAATCTGATGGCGTAGAATGTGAACCAGATCAGATAAAACCAGGCTGCGTTAGCCAGGGTCAGAACTGTATTCCACAGCATCAGTATTAACTCTCTGTTC